>CALAMX010000027.1 GCA_937925755.1 uncultured Burkholderiales bacterium | reverse complement strand
CCCGGTCTCGGCCTCGGCCTTGAGGACGGCCTCCATGACGAAGTCGAAGCGCTCACGCCAGCGCATGAAGGGCTGGCTGTTGACGTTCTCATCGTCCTTGGTGAAGTCGAGCCCCCCACGCAGGCACTCGTAGACCGCCCGCCCGTAGTTCTTGGCCGACAGCCCCAGCTTGGGCTTGATGGTGCAGCCCAAAAGCGGACGGCCATACTTGTTCAGCTTGTCGCGCTCGACCTGGATGCCGTGCGGCGGACCGCCGCAGGTCTTGACATAGGCGATGGGGAAGCGGACATCCTCCAGGCGTAGTGCCCGGATGGCCTTGAAGCCGAACACGTTGCCGACCAGGGAGGTGAACACGTTGACCACCGAACCTTCCTCGAACAGGTCGATGGGATAGGCGATGAAGGCGTAGAAGCAGGTGTCATCGCCGGGCACGTCCTCGATCTTGTAGGCGCGACCCTTGTAGTAGTCGAGGTCGGTCAGCAGGTCGGTCCACACCGTGGTCCAAGTGCCGGTGGACGACTCGGCCGCCACGGCCGCAGCGGCCTCCTCACGGTCCACACCCGGCTGTGGCGTGATCTTGAAGCACGCCAGGATGTCGGTATCCAGCGGCTGGTAGTCGGGCATCCAGTAGGTCTGGCGATACTCCTTCACGCCAGCGCTGTAGGTTTTCACTGCCATGTGTTCACTCCTCATGAGGATTGTGGTTAAACCCCTCGACGGGCACTTGCCCCCGACTCGCATGCAACACCGAGATCGCCCCTTGTGGGGGCATGATCACGCTTGGGGCGCCCGGCGAACAACCTGTGAGACTCACGATCTCGCGGTACCCGAGATCATGAACAAAGACAACCATTTATAACAGTCAAGATTTTCTATAGATGTGATAGAACTCCATCTATAGTTAGGAACCTGTCGGACTCAACTCTCGGTGCGCGACGGGCCTCATCCGGATGCAGTGCAAGGCGCGAGACACGCCGTAATGTGGCCCCACCCACGGGGTTGCCCTGTCAACGCGATGGATGCAAGGTGGAGGGTGCGACAGTGGGATGCCCCTTGCCGAGCCCGATACTGCCGCAGACGCGTTTTGTCGGGGCAACGCGCACCAGAATTTGAGTCCGACAGGCCCCTAGGGAAGCTCTGCATAACTGGCTGCGCGGGCGCTCGACTCCGTTGCGCGGTGTTGGCTTCGGCCGCTCGCTTCCGCTCGCTCAACCTGCCTGACGGTAGGTTAGCCTCCGCCGAAACTTCGTTGTGGCTCCGGCCGCTCGGCTACGCCTCGCTTAACGTTCGCTGCGCTCACGTTAGCCTCCGCCGAAACTTCGTTTTGGCTCCGGCCGCCGCTTCGCGGCTTAACATGTCCTGCGCGCATGTGAATCTTCGCCAAAACTTCGCCTTCGGCTCGTTTTCTCGCATCCTGCGCTTGGGGCGCGCGGTGCTCAATCCCGCTCGCCGGGTTATGCAGAGCTTCCCTAGACACGCCGCCACAAAAAAACCGCCACCCAGCATATCCCGTTCGAGCCGAAAATACAGTATTCTGCCCTCAGCTTTCAGTCCTCTCCTGTCCGTCCACTGTCATCCGTCCTCAGTTCTCGGAATGCGCCACACCACCTTCCGACAGCTTGAGATCTTCGAGGCCATCGCCCGCCTGGGCAGCTTCACCCGTGCGGCAGAGGAGCTGCACCTGACCCAGCCGACCGTGTCCATGCAAATGAAAAAGCTCACCGATGCGGTGAACATCCCGCTGTGTGAGCAGGTGGGCAAGAAGATCTACCTGACCGAGGCGGGCCGGGAACTCGCGCAGGCATCACGTGAGGTCTTCGCCATCCTCGACCGCTTCGAGATGTCAGTGGCCGAACAGCAGGGCCTGAAAAAGGGACGGCTCAAGCTCATGGTCATCACCACCGCCTCCTATTTTGCACCGCGCCTGCTCGGCGCTTTTGCCAAACGCTATCCCGGCATCGAGGTGGCGCTGTCGGTGACCAACCGCGAGCGTGTGCTCGCCGCCATCGCCGACAATCTGCAAGACCTCTATTTTCTCGGGCAACCGCCGGAAGGACTAGACGTCATTGCGCAACCCTTCATGGAAAACCCGCTGGTGGTTGTCGCTCCACCGGATCACCCGCTCGCCGGCCAGCACGCCATCCCGCTCGAGCGTCTGGCTGGCGAACCCTGGCTCATGCGCGAGGCCGGCTCAGGCACGCGCAAGGCGGTGGAACGGTGCTTCGCTGAGCGGGGCCTGCGACCCCTGGTGCGCATGGAGCTTGGTGCCAACGAGGCAATCAAACAGGCCATCCTGGCCGGACTGGGCATCTCGGTCCTATCGCGCCACTCGCTGGCGTTGCACCCGCCCGGCCAATTCGCCATCCTAGACGTAGAGGGCTTTCCCATCCTGCGCCAGTGGTACGCCGTCTATCCGGCCGGCCGACAGCTCACCCCGGTCACCCGCACCTTTCTCGATTTCCTTCTGGAGAGGCAGCACGCCCAGTAGCCGGTCGGGTCGGGGCCACCTGGGTCGGCGGCCCTGCCCGCTTTCTTGCCTCCAAAAAAAGCCCCTGCAAGCAGGGGCGTTTTGCGAAGGTGAGCGCCTCAGGCGGAAACACCCAGCTTCTGCCGCCAGCCCGGGTAGAGCTTGTCGGCATCCCAGGGGAAGGATTCGAACGCCCGGGCGAATTCGCGGTGCTCCTTGACCCACTCGATGGGATCGGCCTTGGCCTTCCAGCACTCGTAGGCCTGCCTCAGCGAAATGGCACCCGCCGCCGGGCCGTCGACGTGACCATAGGAGCCGCCGCCGGCGGTGTTGATCAGGTTGCCGTGACCCAGGTTCTCGAAGAAACCGGGCAGCCGCAGGGCGTTCATGCCGCCGGAGATGATGGGCGTGGTGGGCTTCATGCCGTACCACTTCTGGTAGTAGACTGGGCCCTGACACTCGTCGCGCTCGATCATGTAGGCGATGATGCGGTCGTCGTGTTCGCCCTCCATCTTGCCATAGCCCATGGTGCCCACATGGATGCCCGACGCCCCCTGCAGTCGGGACATCTTGGCCAGCACGAAGGCGGTGTAGCCGCGCTTGGACTGCGGGCTGGTGACCGCCCCGTGGCCGGCGCGGTGGTAGTGCAGGTACTGGTTGGGATAGTTGCGGCGGGCGGTGGTGACCATGCCGGGACCGCCCACATAACCGTCCACCAGGAAGGCGAGCTTGTCGGCATCGGGACCGAAGGTCTCCAGGGCGTAGTCGGCACGCGCCAGCATCTCGTAGTGGTCGTCGGCGGTGATGTTCATGGAGAAGAGCTTCGCCTGCCCGGTCTCGTCCATGGCGCGCTTCATGGCGTCATACACCAGCGGCAGGGTCTTCTTGAGCGGCGCGAAGACCTGGTTGCCCTGGGGTTCGTCGTTCTTGATGAAGTCGCCGCCCAGCCAGAATTCATACGCCGCCTTGGCGAATGGCTCGGGTCTGAGGCCCAGCTTGGGCTTGATGATGGTGCCGGCGATGTAGCCGCCGTCCTTGATCGGGCGGCCGAGTATGCGCCACAGGTCGGAGATGTCCTTGGACGGGCCATCGAAGAGCTGGATCGCCCGCGGCGGCACGTAGAAGTCGATCATCTTGGCGTACTCGACGTCACCCATGCCCTGGTTGTTGCCGATGGTGAGCGTCAGGAACGACACCATCATCATGCGCCCGTCGGTGACGTTGCGGTCGAACAGCTCCAACGGGAAGGCAATACGCATGTCCTCGTTCTTCTCGTCGATGTAATAGACGAGGGCATCCACCCCCCGGGTGAAATCGTCGGTGGTACACACCTCCACATTGGTGCCGGTGGAGGACTCGGCGGCAAAGTGGGCGGCCGTGGCCAGATAGCCGTAGCCGGCCTTGGGCTTCATCTTATAGGCGCACAGGATGTGCTTGCCCCCGGCGATGAGGTCTTCTTCCTTCAGACTGAGGTCGGCGTAACGAGAGGACTGATCCATCAATGACTCCTTCGAGATCGTGAAATCGATAATAAACGGCCAAGCGCTGGCACGGACGAAACTTAACAGACTGTTTCATAAGCCAAAACTCATGATTTCCAATATAATGCATAAGCGATTGCTTATAGCTCTATGCCCCTTCCCCGCTTCACCCTCCGCCAGCTCCAGGTCTTCGAGGCCGTGGCACGCCACCTCTCGCTCACACGCGCCGCGGAAGAGCTGCACCTGAGCCAGCCCGGCGTGTCCATGCAGCTTGCGAAGCTGAGCGACGCGCTGGGCCACCCCGTGCTGGAACACGCCGGTCGGCGCCTGCGCCTGACCGAGCAGGGCCAGGAGCTGTTGCACACGGCGCGCGACATCCTCACCGCCGTCAAGCGCTATGAGCTCTCCCAGGTCACGCGCAGAGGCTTGCGCGGGGGGCGCGTGCGCCTGAGCGCCATCACCCCGGCGGCCTACTTCCTGCCGAAGTACATGGGCCGCTTCAACCGCCGCCATCCCAATGTGCGCCTGAGCCTGGCGGTGGCCAACCGCGAACAGGTGCTCGCCCAGCTCGCCGCCGACCGCGCGGACCTCTACATCCTGGGGCAACCCCCCGAGGATTTGCCGGTCACCGCCATCCCCTTCCTGGACAATCCGCTGGTGGTAATCGCCCCTGCCAGCCACCCGCTCAACGCCGAAAAGGCGGTCTCCCTGGAACGGCTGGCGCAGGAACCCTGGCTGATGCGCGAGCCCGGCTCCGGGACCCGTCAGACCCTAGAACGCTTGTTCGCCAGCCGCGATCTGGTCGTCGAGCCACGCATGGAACTCGGCAGTAATGAGGCGATACAAAAAGCGGTGGCGGAAGGCCTCGGCCTGGCCATGGTCCCCGCCTGCACCCTGGATCTGCACGGCAGCGGGCAGATCGCCCCACTGCCGGCGGAGGGTTTTCCCATCCTGCGGCGCTGGTATGTAACCTACCCGGCCGACCGGCTGCTCAGCGTGGCCGCCCGCACCTTCGTCAACTTTCTCCTCGAGGAGCGCCCGCATGATGTCGCCGCCTCTCGTTGATGCCACGGTCCAGGTCCTGCGCGAGGCGCTGACCCTGAGCCGGCCGGCCGATGTCGGCCTGTCCCAATTCTTCCGCGCCAGGCCCAAGCTGGGGGGCCGTGACCGCACCTTCATCGCCGAGGCCGTCTTCGGTGTGCTGCGCCACCTGCGCAGCCTCGAACACCTGGCCGGCGGACGCGAGCCGCGACGGCTGCTGTTCGCCTGGCTGGCCCGCCACGGCGGACACAACCTGCGCGAATTCGCGCCGCTGGGCGACGCCGAGGAACTGGCCTGGCTGCGGGGCGTGAAGGCCACCGACCTCACCGCGCTGCCGGTGGCCGTGCGGCTGGACCTGCCGGATTGGCTCTACACGCGCCTTGCCGCGCTCTATGGCGACGACCTGGCCGCCCTCGCCGCGGCGCTCAACCGGCCCGCCCTGCTCGACCTGCGGGTGAACACCCTGCGCGCCGAGCGTGCCGCGGTGCAAGCGCGGCTGGCCGCCGACGGCATCCGTGTCGAACCCACGTCCTGGTCGCCATGGGGCCTGCGCGTGCAGGGCAAACCGGCCATCAACCGCCACCCGCTCTTCCTGGATGGCACGTTCGAGGTCCAGGACGAGGGCAGCCAGCTGCTCGCCCTTATCACCGGTGCACGGCGCGGCGAGATGGTGTGCGACTTCTGCGCCGGGGCCGGCGGCAAGACGCTGGCCCTCGGCGCGATGATGAAGAACACCGGGCGGCTGTATGCTTTCGACGTCTCCGCCAAACGCCTGGCCCAGCTCAAACCGCGCCTCAGACGCTCCGGCCTGTCCAACGTCCACCCCATACACATCACCGGCGAGAACGACGCGCGCGTCAAGCGCCTGGCCGGCAAGTTCGACCGCGTGCTGGTGGACGCCCCCTGCTCGGGGCTGGGCACGCTGCGCCGCAACCCGGACCTCAAATGGCGGCAGACGCCGCAGTCGATCGCCGAGCTCACGGCCAAGCAAACCGCCATCCTTGCCGCCGCCGCCGACCTCGTCAAGCCGGGTGGGCGGCTGGTCTATGCCACCTGCAGCCTGCTGGCGGAGGAAAACGAGGCCATCGTCACAGCCTTCCGCAACACCCGCCCGGACTTCCGGCCAATGCCGGCCGGCGAAGCGCTCGCAGCGCAAAAGATCCCCCTCGAGATGGGCGAAACCCTCGCGCTAAACCCCGCCCGCCACGGCACCGACGGCTTCTTCGCGGCGATTCTGGAAAAGACCCAGTGAGCAGGATGCCCGCCCCCCCTGTCTCGATCGCTTTGAAGTCGAGTGAGGGACATCACCCAGTGGGTGCGGCCCCGTCCCCGCCCCGACACTCCCACGTCCAAAACCCCTCGCTGTCAGGACGCAGGTTCGAGCCAACCTAGGTAAGCTCTGCATAACCCGGCGAGCGGGATGAGCACCGTGCGCCCCAAGCGCAGGATGCGAGAAAACGAGCCGAAGGCGAAGTTTCGGCGAAGCC
>CALAMX010000026.1 GCA_937925755.1 uncultured Burkholderiales bacterium | reverse complement strand
CCGGCTGCCCGGGTGCGCGGGCCGGTGCGCGGGCCGGTGCGCGGGCCTCCGGCCCGCATCCACCCATCACCCGGCGCGCCCCTGATGGACATGCGCCGCTGGTGCTCGGCCGAGTGCCGGGATGACTGGCAGGCTCACCAGCGCTCCGGATACCACCACAGCTCGTCTTGATGCGTGCGGTAAGCCGCGCGCCAAGCGCGGCATTGTGCGATCCACTCGCCATCCTCGCGCCACGCATTGCCGGCGAGGATGCGGCGCACCCCGTCGAGATAGGCCGCATCGAGCAGCCCAAGGGCGTAATCCTGCGACAGATTGACGCTGGCGTGATACAGCGAATTGACGTCGGCCGTCGGCGAATCCGGCCCGTCGCCGAAGATCAGCGCCAGCGTATCCAGCGGATAAGTCGGTTCCATTGCTTGGCCTCACGCATCACGATCTGCGCGCCGTCGCGCGCGTAGCGGCGCTCCCAGGCACGCTCGAAAGCATCCGCAGTATTGCGGTGCCCATACAGACCGCGCGGCCCGGCGCTCTCCCAATCGACGATCGCCACCGCGCCCAGCGCCTTGGCGCCAAACACATACTGCAGCCGGTCTCGATGCACCTGCACCGCCACCCGTTCGCCCATCTCGACCACCCGCTGCGACAGGCGGACGTAATCGGCCAGCGCCGTTTCGTCGTCGCCGCCAAGACCGAACTCGCGTCGCGCATGGCGCAAGATGGCAAGATGGCATGGGCCGCCTTGCGCAAATCCTGCCGCAGATGCGCCTCGTCACAACGCAGCGCCTTAGCTTCCGCCTTCCGCCGGAAGGGTTACCCCGCGTATGCGGGGATCGACCCCGAGAGCGGCAGGTGCTGGAGCTGTTCGTCGTCGGGCTGGAGATCGGCAGCATCGCCCGGCATCTGGGTATCTCGAAGACGGTGGCTTCGCGCCAGGTGTCGGGGCTGCACCGCTTCGCCGGCCACGCCGGGCCGGACGAGACGACACCGGAGCTGCTCGCGGCGGTGTGGCGGCGGAACAGGCGCGGCGCGAGCGCTCGCGCGTGATCGAGCGTTGTATCGCCAGCGCGGCCAATATATCAGGCTGCAAAACCAGCTCGAAGCGATGGGCCAGCAGATGTTGCTGGGCGCTGGATGCCTGCGCGCTGGAGGGCTGAGCCATGGCCGCCCATCTGATTTCCAAAGACGCTGAATCCGCGCCGTGGCACGCCGATTTGGCCTTGCAGGCGGTGAGCCACGCGCTGGCACCGCCGACGGGCACGCCGCCGAGATTCCCAGCGAGGCGCTTGCCGCCCTGCTGGAACTTACGCGCGGCGAGATTCATGTCGCGCGCGAATCCATGCGGTACGCCGCCCGGGCGGGGTTGGGTATATTGAATGGGCCTTCCGTCACCTGTTGCGTGTGCCGCTTCCGGCGGCGTAGCGCAGCAGGCGGGTGAGGACAGGAGGCTGGACTCATCAGGCATCGGGGCGCACCCACTCAAGGTTGCCCAACCTGCCACGGCGTTCGAGGTCGCTGATTTCATCCGGCTGAAACGCGGTGATCGGCTGCCATATGTGCGCCTTCATACCACACCGTCAGGGCGGGCACATCCTGACAAGGCCATAGCCAGCGCGCAACATAGCGGCGGCACGCGCGCAGCCGCCCAAGCGATGCGCCGGGGCAGTCAGTTTTGTAATGTTCCCCTTGCTTGGCGGCGAGGCCGTTGCGTGTGAGTCGTCAGGATAGATGGTTGGCAAGGCGCTTGCTAAGCTTGTCACATGCGATTCACGCAAGGCATCTTCCTGCTCTTCATCGCCGCCAGTGATCCGGTTCGAGTGGGCGTCGCCTCTCGCGCCGCGCGGCGAGCACGACGCTGCACATACTCATCAGCTCGCCAAGGCCCCAGGCGGTGGCGTATGCCAGATGGATCAACCCGTCTGTGCCCGGGAGAGGACGATCCCAAGCCGATTGTTTACCTCGGCCACGGCGTGTATCACCTCCGGCAGTGGCGAGCCGAGAGGCTTCTCGTAGTGGATGGTCTTGCCAATGACACGGGCAACCCTGCACACGCGGGGATCGACCTGAAAATGCCGCAAGCGCTGCGCCACCTGCGACCTGCCTGGCTCAACAGATCCGCGGTAGCTGTTCGCCGGCCAGCCAATCGACCATGCGGCGGCCGCCGAAGCGGGTGCGCATTTGCACGAAGCGCTGTTTGTCTGCCACCACCTCGCCGATCAGCGCGGCCTCTGCGCCCAGGGGGTGGGTGCGCATGGCGGCGAGCAGACGGTCGGCGTCCTCAGGGGCGCAGACGGCGACCAGCCTGCCTTCGTTGGCGAGGTTAAGCGGGTCGAGGCCCAACAGCTCACAGCCGGCCGCCACGGCAGGCCGGATGGGAATGGCCGTCTCGTCGATGTGTATGCCTACCCCGGACTGCTGGGCGATCTCGTTCAGGGTGGCGGCAAGTCCCCCGCGGGTGGGGTCGCGCATGAGCCGCAGATGGGCGCCACTGGCCAGCATCGCTGCAGTCAGCCCGTTGAGTGGGGCGGTGTCGGACAGGATGGGGGCGTCGAAACCCAGGTTTTCGCGCACACTCAGGATGGCCATGCCGTGCTCGCCAATCGGTCCGGAGAGGAACACGACATCACCCGGTCGCGCACAGTCACCGGAGAGCGCCAGGCCCGGTGGTAGCACACCGACCCCGGTGGTGGTGATGAACACCCCGTCGCCCTTGCCGCGTTCCACCACCTTGGTGTCGCCCGCCACCAGCTTGACCCCGGCGCGCCGTGCGGCCGCGGCCATGGAGGCGACGATGCGCGCGAGGTCGGCGAGCGGGAAACCCTCCTCGAGGATGAAGCCGGCGGCGATGTAGCGCGGTTCGCCCCCCATTACCGCCACGTCGTTCACCGTCCCATGCACGGCAAGGCAGCCGATGTCGCCGCCGGGAAAGAACAGCGGCGAGACCACGTGGCTGTCGGTGGCCACTACGAGGCGGCCGCCAGGCTCGGGCAGCACGGCCCCATCGTTGCCCTGGGCGAGGAGATCGTTACCGAGGTGGCGGGCGAACAACTCGGCGACGAGCTGCACCATCGCCCGGCCGCCGCCGCCGTGGGCGAGTTCCACACGGCCTTGCTTGAGATCGAGCGGGCGGGCGTAGCCGGGTTTGATTTGACTGCTCATGCCACCACAGTGATGTCTTGATGCCGGCCATAGGTGTAGTGGGCGGCGCAGGCGCCCTCCGAGGATACCATGCAGGACCCCATGGGCGTGTCCGGGGTGCAGACCGTGCCGAAGAGTTTGCAGTCGGTGGGCCGCCTCACCCCGCGCAGGATGGCACCGCATTCGCAGGCCTTATTGTCCGCCACCGGCGTGTAGCTGAGCGCGAAACGCTGCTCTGCGTCGAATTGGGCATAAGCCGCGCGGATCTTGAGCGCGCTGTAGGGCACCGTGCCTAGGCCGCGCCATTCGAAGGTCTTGCGCAGCTCGAACACCTCGGCCACCAAGGCCTGTGCCTTGGTGTTGCCATCACGCGTGACTGCGCGGGTGAACTCGTTTTCCACCTCGGCGCGGCCGGCGTTGACCTGGCGTACCAGCATGAGGATGGCCTGCATCACGTCCAGCGGCTCGAAGCCGGCAATCACCACCGGCTTGCGGTATTCCTCGGCGAAATATTCATAGGGACGGCTGCCGATGACGGTGGAGACATGGGCGGGGCCGATGAAGCCGTCCAGCCGTACCCCGCCCAAGCCGCGCACCGCGGGCGCGTCGAGAATGGAGAGGATGGCCGGCGGGGTGAGCACATGGCAGCACAGGACGCTGAAGTTGGCGAGCCCCTCGGCCGCGGCCGTACGGATGGCGACCGCGGTGGGCGGCGTGGTGGTCTCAAAGCCAATGGCGAAGAAGACGACCTCGCGCGTGGGATTGGCGCGGGCGATCGCCAGGGCGTCGCTCACCGCATAGACCATGCGTACATCGGCGCCACGCGCGCGCGCCCGCAGCAAGGTCATCCCCCCGGAGGCCGGCACGCGCAGGGTGTCGGCATAGGTACAGAGGATGACCTTCTCCGCCAGGGCGAGCCGGATGGCCTGGTCGATGCGGCCGATGGGCAGCACGCACACCGGGCAGCCGGGCCCGTGGATGAGGTGCACGTTGGCCGGCAGCAGATCGGGCACGCCGTAGCGGGCGATGGCGTGGGTGTGACCGCCGCAGAATTCCATGAAACGGTATACGCGCCCGGGCTTGACCGCCTGGGCGATGGCGCGGGCCAGCCCCTGTGCCAGGGCGCCGTCGCGGAACTCATCCACGTATTTCATGGTGTAGCGTCATGCAGCAGGCCGGCCTCGGCCATGAGGCGCAGGGTCTTCTCCGCCTCCTCAGGGTCGAGGCGGGTCAAGGCATAGCCCACATGGACGATGACATAATCACCAACGTTTACGTCGTCCACCAGGGCGAGCGAGATCGGCTTGCGCACGCCGCCCAGATCGACGACGGCCTGGTCAGGACCGAGGATCTCGGCCACACGGGCGGGGATGGCTAGGCACATAGGTTGACCTCGACGAACAAGAGTGACAGGTTTACGCGGCCGCAGCCAGGGCCTGAATTGCAACCCAAGCCTGGCCCAGGCTCAAGCCCCCGTCGTTCGGCGGTACTTGGTGTGCGGTGAACACGTGCAGCCCCCGCCGGGTGAGCAGATCGGTGAGCAGGCGGGTGAGAATGGCATTGAGCAGGCAGCCGCCCGCCAGCGCCACCCGGTCGATGCCGGTGCACGCGGCCGCCTGACCGACCCAGTCGGCCAGGGCATGCGCTAGGGTGACGTGGAACAGGACCGCCCCGCGGGCGGCATCCGTCTCGTCGGCAAGACGCGCCAGCAGGGGCAGGAGATCCAGGTCACCCGAGTCGGTGAGCCGCCAGCCATCCGGAAGCGAGGGCAGGGCGTCCACCCCGGTAGTCTCCGCCATCCCCTCCAAAAGCATTGCCGCTTGGCCCTCAAAGGCCATCACTTCGCGTACACCCAACAGCCCCGCCGCGGCGTCGAAGCAGCGGCCCAGACTGGTTGTGGTCGGCAGCGCGGTGTCGTCGGCCAGCAGGCGTTGCACCGCTGCGGCCAGGGGTTGGCCGGCGAAGCGGCGAGGGATCTCGTCGCCTCGGCCGAGCAGATGCAGCACCGCCGCGGCCACGCGCCAGGGCTCGCGGGCGGCGCGGTCGCCGCCGGGCAGGGGCAGCGGCTGCAGGTGGCCGAGTCGCGCGCAGGCGGCGCCCTGCACACGCAGCAGCTCGCCACCCCAGGCCTTCCCGTCATGCCCCAAGCCCACGCCGTCCAGGGCGAGGCCGAGCAGCGGGCCTTCAATGCCATGCTCGGCGGCGATGGCGGCGATGTGGGCATGGTGATGCTGTACGGCGATGACCGGCACCCCCCAGGATTGCGCGAGCGTCTGTGCATGGCGGGTGCTGAAGAAATCAGGGTGCAGGTCGTGCGCCAGGGCCGCGGGCCGCACCTGCAGGATATCGGTCAGGTGTCTTGTCACCTCCAGCAGCATGGCGCAGGCGGCCGGGCTGTCCAGGTCGCCGATGTGCTGCGAGACGTAGGCTTCGTCGCCGCGCGTGACACAGACCGTGTTTTTGTAGTGGCCGCCCAGGGCCAGGACCGGCGGGCCGGCCACCGGCAGCCGAATGGCGTGCGGGGTGTAGCCGCGGGCGCGGCGGATGAAGGCAGTAACAGGGTGAGGCGCGCGAGGGGAAGGGGCGAGGCGCACGACACTGTCGTCGCAGCGCACGACGATGTCGCGGTCGTTGAGCAGCAGGGCGTCGGCGATGCCGGCCAGGCGCGTGCGCGCCTCGTCGTTGGCGATCACGAGCGGCTCGCCGCCTGGATTGGCGCTGGTCATCACCAGCACGAGGTCCTGTGCTGCCTGTATCCAGGCGGTGCCGGTCGGACGGCCGGCCGCCTCGTGGAAGATGAGCCAGTGTAGCGGTGTATAGGGCAGCATCACTCCCAGCCAGGCCAGCCCGGGCGCCACGCCGGGAAAGGCCGCATCCGCCCAGCGGCGCTTGCGCAGGAGCACGATGGGGCGTTCGGGGGACGTGAGCAGGGCGGTCTCCGCCGCGCCGATCTCTGCCCAGGCCGCGATCGAGGCGGCATTGGCGGCCATGAGGGCAAAGGGCTTCTCCTCGCGCGATTTACGACGCCGCAGCCGTGCCACGGCCGCGGCATTGCGCGCATCGCAGGCGAGATGAAAGCCGCCCAGACCCTTGATGGCGACGATGGCTCCGGCCTGGAGGAGGGCGAGCGTCTGGGCGATGGGATCGGTGTCGGCTGCGGCGTGTGGCGTCGGGTGTGAGGAGGAGAGACCTTCGAGCCAGAGGTGGGGGCCGCAGGCCGGGCAGGCGATGGGTTCGGCATGGAAGCGGCGATCGGCCGGGTCCTGATATTCGCGCGCGCAGTCCGGGCATAGGGGGAAGGCCGCCATGCTGGTCTGGGCGCGGTCGTAGGGTAGCGCGCGGGTGATGGTATAGCGTGGCCCGCAATGCGTGCAGTTGATGAAGGGGTAGCGCCAGCGCCGGTCGCTGGGGTCGAACAGCTCGGCGAGGCAGTCGGCGCACACGGCGGTATCGTGGCCGATCATGGTCGCGGCCGCGCCGCTGCCGCTGGCCAGGATGGCGAAACCGCCAGGGCGGCAGGCGGTGAGTGGCTGATCCTGCCAGTCGATCGCATCGATGCGGGCGAGCGGGGGCGACTCGCACGCGAGGCGCCGGGTGAAGTCCTCGACCGTGGCGGCCTCACCCTCGATGCGGATCTCCACCCCTGCCGCCGTATTGCGCACCCAGCCCGATAGGCCCAGGTCCTCGGCCAGCCGCCAGACATGGGGGCGAAAGCCCACCCCCTGCACCACGCCGCGCACGCTGAGCCAGCGGGTGATGTGCTCGCCTTGGCGGACGGCCTCGGGCCCGTTCATGGGCCTGACTCAGGCGGGAAGTCGCGCAAGCGACTCTGCACCCTCCCCTCGCCCGCAGGTGGGACAGCGGCTGGGGGTAAGGGAACCGTCCATGGCCGGTATGTGCTTTTTCATTGTGTGGAGTGGCCTATCGACCATGAACGGTCAGCCCTTGGCCGCCAGCCTCGCCTCCAGCTCGGCGATGCGTCGTTTGAGGGCATCGACGGTGTCCTCGCGGGCGGCACGGGCGCGTGCAAGCCTTGCCTCGATCCAATCGATCCAGTCTTCGATCCCCTCGTCCGTGGTCGCGGAGACCCTCAAGATCTCGAGCCGCGGATTCACCCGTTGGGCATATTCGATGCAACGCTCGACGTCGAAGGCGACATAGGGCAGCAGATCGATCTTGTTGATCAGCATCAGGTCTGCGGCATGGAACATCTCCGGGTATTTGAGCGGCTTGTCCTCGCCCTCGGTCACCGACAGGATCACCACCTTGTGTGCCTCGCCCAGGTCGAAGCCAGCCGGACAGACCAGGTTGCCGACGTTCTCGATGAGCAGAAGCCCGTTCTCGGCGAGGTCCAGGCGTTCGAGGGCATGGCCGACCATGTGCGCATCCAGGTGGCAGCCCTTGCCCGTGTTGACCTGGATGGCGCGCACACCGGTGGTGCGGATGCGCTCCGCGTCCAGGTTGGTCTGCTGGTCGCCCTCGATCACCGCCAGGGGCACGCGCCCACGCAAGGCCTTGATGGTCTTCACCAGCAGGGTGGTTTTGCCCGAGCCTGGGCTGGAGACCAAGTTGAGCGCCAAAACCCCGTGCTCGGTGAGCCAGCGGCGATTGGCCGCGGCGTAGGCGTTGTTGCGAGCCAGGATGTCCTGCTCGATGCTGACCATGCGCGCCTGGCTCAGGCCTGGTGCATGGGCGTGTGCTGGCCCCAGGCCATAGTGCAAGTGATCACCTGCAGGTGGATGACTGTGCAGCGTGCCGTCGGCGTGGCGGTGCAGGCACTCGTGTGCATGGGTGTGGTCGTGCAGGTGCTCGTGTGGATGTTCGTGCGCGCCTTCGGCGGGCAGCTCGCCCTCGATCCGCGTCTCTCCGTGGCCGCAGCCGCAAACGTTACACATGACGAACGCTCCTATTCCACCAACAAATCTTTGACCCGCATCTCAAAGCCGCTCGTGGCCTGAACTTGATAGCCGCCGCAGCGAGGGCAGGGAGCGTAGAGGGCGGCGATGGGCACCTTCGCAGCGCACTCTAGACACCAACCCTCGCCGGGCACGGCCGTGAAATTCACCCGCGCCCCCTCGGCCAGGCTGCCCTTGAGGACCGATTCCAGACAAAAGGCCAGGGCCTCGATCTCCACCTCTGCCAGGGCGCCGATCTCCAGGTTGATCTCGCGTACCCGGCGAAAGCCTTGCGCATTCGCAGCCTGCTCGACGAGCGCCAGGAGATCTTCGGCCAGCGACATCTCATGCATGTTGCGCGATCTCGACGCGAAACGCCACACAGGGGTCGAGCGAGCGCGCCAGCCGCTCGACCCGATCCGGCAGCGCCGCATCATCCCAGATCAGGGCCTGCATGGCCTCTGCGAGTGGGCCCTCGGGATGGAAGTTCCACTCGGTGGGGGCGAGGATGCGATAGTCGACGACTCGGCCATCGTGCAGGCGCACGATGTGCAGCAGCAGGCCGCGGGCGGTCTCCACGCCGGCCACCCCACTGCCCTCGCCCAGAGACCAGGATTTCAGCACTGGGGGGCCTTCGCCCCGTAGCCATACGGGCAGTCGTGCGAGCTCCACGAGGCGGGCGAGCAGGCGCACGGCCGGGTCGCGCCCGCGCATTCGCAGCCAAACCGACAACCGTCTGTCGTCGGTGTGCCTGGCGACGGTCCCCGTCTCCGCCGGGGTGCCCCGCCACAGCGGCCGCTGGCAGAAGGCCGGCGCAGCGAGCGCCTGCGCGGCGAGGCGCTCGATGTCTTCCTGCGTCCACTGCTCGAGTGGCGGCAGGAGGGGGATCTGTACGGTGGCCGGCAGGGGCTCGGACAGGTATTGCGCCAGGGCCCGCGCGGGTCGCGTCTTCCCCGCCTTCGCCCAGCGCACGAGGTCCTCCGCGTCGTGCGTGAGCCAACCCCTGGCTGGCTCGCCCAGCAGGCTGTCGTTGAGTATCTCAGACAGGGCTTCGGCGAGCTGCCCGGCATCCCCTGCCGCTTGCCGAAGGCGTATGAGCGGCGTGGGTTCGGGCGCTTTCGAGCCATCGGCCGCGAGAAGCTGCCAGACATGCTCGCGGGCCAGCTCGGCCAGGATGCGCAAGCACGTGTGTGTCGGAGTTTGGGGCTCGCCCAGCGCGGCCGCGGTCGCGGCCTCGCAGGCGGCGCGCTGGGCGCTGCCGCACAAGGTGTAGGCCAGGCCGATGCGCGTGGCCGCCGTCTGCGGCGTGCAGCCCGCCAGCAGGCGCTGGGCGAGCAGGGGCCGCGTCGAGTGGATTCGATAATGCCCCGTTCCGCCAGCGGCGAGGGTGACCTGGATCTCGCCTTCCAGGGGGGCGGGTGGGGTTGCGACGCTCAAAGGTATAGGTGAAATAGGCCGGCTCAGCCTTATTGTAGCCGGCCGACTCTGGCTTGGGAGCGTTGGGGTGGTCTGTCACCATCCAGGCAAACCTGTTACAATCGACCAATTGTGAGATGGGCGCCTGGCCCATTTTTTGTTTGTGGCGGTATGGATCTGCAGTCCTTGATCGAGCCCACCGTCAGCGGCATGGGCTATGAACTGGTCACCCTGGAGCGGGTGGGCCGGGGCTTGTTGCGCGTGTACATCGACAAACCGGGCGGGATCGATCTCGACGACTGCACCCGGGTGAGTAACCAGCTCACGCGGTTGTTCGCGGTGGAAAACGTCGACTATGACCGCCTCGAGGTATCCTCGCCCGGCCTGGACCGGCCGCTGATCAAGGCGGCCGATTTCATTCGCTTCGCCGGCGCGCGTGTGCAGCTGAAGTTGCGTCTGCCCATCGAGGGACGACGTAAGTATGTCGGCCTTCTGCTCGGCCTGGACGAGGACAGGGTGCGGATGCGGTTGGACACGGGTGAGTTGGCAGTCGCCCTCGGCGACATCGAGTCGGCGCGGCTGGCGCCGGAATTTGCAATGAAAGAAGTGGCCCGGAGGAAGGCATGAGTCGGGAAGTCTTGCTATTGGCCGATGCGCTGGCCCGCGAGAAGAACGTGGACCCGGAGGTGGTGTTTGGCGCCTTGGAGGCGGCGCTCGCTCACGCCACCAAGAAGCGTTTCCAGGATGACATCGACGTGCGCGTGAGAATCGACCGCCATACCGGCAACTACGAGGCCTTTCGCCGTTGGGAGGTGTTGCCGGACGACGCCGAGATCGAACACCCGGCACGCCAGATCCACCTGTCCGAGGCGCGGGCGCGCGACCCCAACGTCGAGTTGGGAGGCCACATCGAGGCGCCGCTGGAGGCGGTGGAATTTGGCCGCATCGGCGCCCAGGCCGCCAAGCAGGTGATCCTGCAGAAGATCCGCGACGCCGAGCGCGAGCAGATCCTCAACGACTTCCTCGCCCGCAACGAGGCCCTCGTGACAGGGACCATCAAGCGCATGGAGCGCGGCAACGCCATCGTCGAGTCGGGTCGCA
The DNA here is from genome assembly GCA_937925755.1 of uncultured Burkholderiales bacterium. Classification (GTDB taxonomy): domain Bacteria; phylum Pseudomonadota; class Gammaproteobacteria; order Burkholderiales; family Thiobacillaceae; genus JANWZL01. The sequence goes on along the minus strand of CALAMX010000026.1, from coordinate 8,917 downwards.
TCGAGGGCCTGCTCGCCAAGGACCAGATGATCCCGCGCGAGAACCTGCGCGTGGGTGACCGGGTGCGTGCCTACCTCTTGCGTGTGGAGCGTAGCGGGCGCGGGCCCCAGCTCATCCTTTCGCGCACGGCGCCCGAGTTCCTGATCAAGCTCTTCGAGCTGGAGGTTCCGGAGATCGCCGAGGGGCTGATCGAGATCAAGGCGGCGGCGCGTGACCCGGGTGTGCGAGCGAAGATCGCCGTCAAGTCGAACGACCCGCGCATCGATCCGCAGGGTACCTGTATCGGCGTGCGCGGCTCGCGCGTGACCGCCGTCACCAACGAACTCAATGGCGAGCGCATCGACATCGTGCTGTGGTCGCCCGAGCCTGCCCAGTTCGTGATCAACGCCCTGGCGCCGGCCGAGGTCCTGAGTATCGTGGTAGACGAGGAGCACCACAGCATGGACGTGGTGGTGGACGAGTCGCAGCTCGCCAACGCCATCGGCCGCGGTGGCCAGAACGTGCGCCTGGCCTCCGAGCTCACCGGCTGGGAGATCAACATCATGACCGAGTCGGAGTCGGCCGAGAAGAGAGAGCAGGAGGCCGCCAGGATTCGCGCCATGTTCATGGAAAAGCTGAACGTCGACGAGGACGTGGCCAACGTCCTGGTCGAGGAGGGCTTTACCAGCCTGGAGGAGGTGGCCTATGTACCGCTCGCCGAGATGCTGGAGATCGAGGCCTTCGACGAAGAGAGCATCAACGAACTGCGCGCCCGTGCTCGTGACGCCCTGCTCACCGAGGCCATCGCCCGCGAGGAGTCGGTCGAGCGCGCGGCAACCGATCTCATGAGCCTGGAGGGCATGGACGCACAGACTGCTGCCCTGCTCACCGAGAAGGGGATCAAAAGCACCGAGGACCTGGCCGACCTGGCCGTCGATGAGCTGGCGGAGCTCACCGGTATGGACGAAGGGCGCGCCAAGCAGTTGATCCTGGCGGCGCGTGCGCCCTGGTTTGCCTGAAACGCGCAGGGATAGGGATACGAGCCGGGCGGCGAGACACGAGTGAGGAGCCGATGAGAGTCGATCAATTTGCCAATGAACTGAAGGTGCCGGCGGCCCTCCTGGTTGAACAACTGCGCGCTGCCGGCGTGGCGGTGAAATCGGAGGCAGACGAGCTCACCGATCAGGACAAGAGCCGTCTGCTCGACTATCTGCGCGACAAACACGGAGCCAAGGCGCCGAAGACCAAGATCACGCTCACGCGCAAGCAGACCACCGAGATCAAGACGGCCGACAGCGCCACCGGCAAGACACGCACCATCCAGGTGGAGGTGCGCAAGAAGCGGGTGCTGGTCAAGCGCGAGGCACCACCGGCCGAGCCCGCGCCGGCCCCTGTCGTCCAGCCTCAAGCGCCGGCCCCCATCCTCACCGAGGAGGAGCTCAAGGCGCGCGAGGAGGAGATGCGCCGCGAGGCCCAACTGCGCGCCATCCAGGAGGCCGAGCTCAAGGCCAAGCAGGAGCGCGAGGCCGCCCGCCGGGCCGCCGAGGAGGAGGCCCGCGCCAAGGGCGAGGCGCCAGCCGAGGCCCAACCGGCCGCACCCGCCAAGGTCCCCGGCGAGGTCAAGCCGACGGTCAAGCCCAAGACGGAAAAGCCTGCGGTCAAGAAGAAAGAGGTCGAGGAGCTGCCCGCGGCGCGCAAGGGGCTCAAGGTGCGCGGCGTCACCGAGGCCGAGACCGGTTGGCGCGCCCGCAAGGGACGCCCCAAGGAACACGGCGGTGCCATGCCGGCCGCCCCGGTGGAACCGGTGGTGCGCGAGGTGCTGGTGCCCGAGACCATCACGGTGGCCGATCTGGCGCACAAGATGTCGGTCAAGGCGGCCGAAGTGATCAAGACCATGATGAAGATGGGCAGCATGGTCACCATCAACCAGGTCATCGACCAGGAGACGGCGATGATCGTCGTCGAGGAGATGGGGCACATCGCCAAGCCGGCCCCCACCGCCAGCCCCGAGGCCTACCTGGAGGAGGCCACGGCACACAAGGAGGCGGAGCTCAAGCCGCGTGCCCCGGTGGTCACCGTCATGGGCCACGTCGACCACGGCAAGACCTCGCTGCTCGATTACATCCGCCGTTCGCGCGTGGCCGCGGGCGAGGCCGGTGGCATCACTCAGCACATCGGCGCCTATCACGTCGAGACGCCCAAAGGCATGATCACCTTCCTCGATACCCCCGGCCACGAGGCCTTCACCGCCATGCGGGCGCGTGGGGCCAAGGTCACCGACATCGTCATCCTGGTGGTGGCAGCCGACGACGGGGTCATGCCGCAGACGCGCGAGGCCATCCACCATGCCAAGGCGGGCAATGTGCCCATCGTCGTGGCGGTGAACAAGATCGATAAACCCGAGGCCAATCCCGAGAGAATCCGCCAGGAGCTGGCCGCCGAGGGCGTGGTGCCCGAGGAGTGGGGCGGCGATGCCATGTTCGTGGACGTCTCGGCCAAGACCGGCCAGGGCGTGGATACCCTGCTCGACGCCGTGCTGCTGCAGGCAGAGGTGTTGGAGCTCAAGGCACCGGTGGATACCTTGGCCAAAGGCGTGATTATCGAATCGCGCCTGGACAAGGGACGCGGCCCAGTGGCCACCGTGCTGGTACAGTCGGGCACACTCAAGCGCGGCGATGTGCTGCTTGCTGGCACCGCCTTCGGCAAGGTGCGCGCCATGCTCGACGAGGACGGCCACCAAGTGCAGGAGGCCGGCCCCTCCATCCCGGTCGAGGTGCAGGGTCTGTCTGAAGTCCCGGCCGCCGGCGAGGATGCCATAGTCCTGCCGGACGAGCGCAAGGCACGCGAGATCGCGCTATTCCGCCAGGGCAAGTACCGCGACGTGAAACTCGCCAAACAGCAGGCCGCCAAGCTTGAGACTCTGTTCGAACAGATGGGCGAAGGTGAGGTCAAGACCCTGCCGCTCATCATCAAGGCCGACGTGCAAGGCTCCTACGAGGGCCTCACCCATGCCCTGTCGAAGCTTTCTACCGACGAGGTCAAGGTCAACGTCATCCACGCCGCGGTGGGTGCCATCTCGGAATCCGACGTCAACCTGGCCATCGCCTCCAAGGCAGTGATCATCGGCTTCAACGTGCGGGCCGATGCCCAGGCCCGCAAGCTCGCCGAGAGCGCCGGCGTGGACATCCGCTACTACAACATCATCTACGAGGCGGTGGACGACGTGAAGGCCGCCCTGTCCGGCATGCTCTCGCCCGAGAAGAAGGAGAACGTCATCGGCATGGCGGAGGTCCGCCAGGTCTTCCGCATCTCCAAGGTGGGCGTCGTGGCCGGCTGCATGGTCCTCGACGGCGTGGTCAAGCGCTCGGCACGCGTGCGCGTGCTGCGCAACAACGTAGTCATCCACGACGGCGAGCTCGACTCGCTCAAGCGCTTCAAGGACGACGTGCGCGAAGTCAAGGCCGGTTTCGAATGCGGCCTGTCCATCAAGAACTTCAGCGACATCCAGGAAGGCGACCAGATCGAGTTCTACGAGGTGGTCGAGGTGGCAAGGACCCTTTGATGGTGATGGGCGAGTAATAGGCGTGAGGCGGAAATAGCCCCTCACCCTTCATCCCTCACCCCTAACCCCACTCTTCACTCAGCATGCATCATCGAGCCCAACGCATTGCCGAACAGATCCGTCACGAGCTTGCCCTGGTCCTCATGCGCGAGTCCAAGGACCCGCGCATCCACGACGTGACGCTCACTGCCGTCGAGGTCACCCCTGACCTGGAAAACGCCAAGGTCTGGTTCACCCTCCTTAAGGGCGACCCCATCGAAGTTACCCACGCCCTCAATCACGCGGCCGGCTATTTGCGCTCCGAACTGGCGCATCGGCTGCGGCTGCGCAGCATGCCGCGGCTCATCTTCAAGTTCGATGAATCGGTCGAGCGCGGCGCCCGGCTCTCCCGCCTCATCGACCAGGTCGTCGAGGAAGATCGCGCGCATCATCGCGATGAAACGCAGGGTTGACGGTGTCCTCCTGCTGGACAAACCGGCGGGGATGACCTCCAACGCCGCCCTGCAGAAGGCGAAACGCTTATACCAGGCGGCCAAGGCCGGTCATACCGGCACCCTGGACCCCTTCGCCACCGGTCTGCTACCCCTGTGTTTCGGCGAGGCGACCAAGTTCTCGCAGCACCTGCTCGAGGCCGACAAGACCTATCGTGCGGTCTTGCAGCTGGGGGTGCGCACGAGCACAGGGGACACCGAGGGCGCCGTGATCGAGAGCCACCCGGTACGTGTCACGCTGGCCGACGTGCAGGCATTGTTGCCACCCTTCACCGGTGAATACCTGCAGACCCCTCCCATGCACTCGGCCCTCAAGCGCGACGGCCGCCCGCTCTACAGCTATGCGCATCAGGGCCTGGAGCTCCCGCGCGAGCCGCGGCGCGTGGTCGTACACCGGCTCGAGATCCTCGACTTCGCCGGGGACCGCCTGACCCTGCTGGTCCGATGTGGCAAGGGGTTTTATGTACGCACCCTGGCCGACGACCTAGGCAAAGCCTTGGGCTGCGGTGCTCACCTGCAGGCACTGACCCGGCTGACGGTAGGCAGCCTGCGTCTCGAGGATGCCATCCATCTAGCTGGACTCGAGGCACTGACCCCGGCGGAAAGAGATGCCAGATTGCTGCCGGTGGATGCCTTGGTCGCCGAACTCCCCCGCCTCGATCTCGACATCGAGGCGGCCTGGCAGCTCAGCCATGGCCAGGCGATCTGGCGCGCGAGACTCCAGGTCGGCGAGCAGTACCGTGCATACGGTCCCGGTGGAGATTTCCTTGGCCTCGTCGCCGTGAACGCCGAGGGTAAGGCTGCCCCCAAACGTCTTATATCGCCATGCCCCAGGTGACATGAGCCACTCCCTCGCACGCATGCGAACCCCTCGAGAATCCTCGGCATAACCGGCGAGCGAGATGCAGCCTGAGAAGTCCGGAGCGTAAGCAGCGAGAAAACGAGCCAAAAGCGAGTTTCGGCGTAGGCTAACATGCGCGCAGCGCATGTTAAGCCGCGAAGCGGCGGCCGGAGCCACAACGGAGTTTCGGCGGAGGCTAACGTGAGCGCAGCGAACGTTAAGCGAAGCGAAGCCGAGCGGCCGGAGCCAACACCGCGCTCCGAGTCGAGCGCCCGCGCAGTCAGTTATGCAGAGCTTCCTTAACTGTCTCACATCCCGGGAGATTGGGCGGTTTTCGCTGGAAGAGTTCGGGGTTCGATTTGAACCACGCCGCCATGGCCTGTGAGGGGGGGTTACCTCCCAAGGCGGACTCATGTCGCTCAGGGTTGTCCAGCTCCACTTAGCGATACAAGGTGGTGCGCAAGTCTTCGCCTCAAGCGGAAGTGATGCGTCTCAAAGATGTCGCTGATGTGACCTTAGAGGCGCTCCACCAATCCATTCGTCTGGGGTCTTCTCGGCCGGGTCAAGCGGTGTACGATCCCCAGTGCCGCACAGAGCTCGTCGAACTCGTGTCCCCGCTTATTTGGCCGTCTCTAACATGAAGCAGCCGATCTGTAGACTCCTTGCCGTTGTAGTTCCGGCCGCTCGGCTTCGCCTCGCTTGACTTCGGCGGCACCGAAGTCAGCCTACATGTCATGCCCCGTATGATTGTATGGTCGCTTCTGGAACAAGTCTGGTCTTCGCCGATACCATTCCTTCATGGCCTGCATGGGCGTGCGGGCATGGAGGGCAGCCTGGGGCAGATGATGGTTGTAAAACCATGCGTATCGCAAAAGGGTTTGCTCCAGGTTCTGGCCACTGAGGCAGTGATGGCTGCGCAGCACCTCTTCGATACGGCCGTTGAAGCGCCCCACCATCCCGTTGGTCTGGGGCCGACGTGGGCGGGTGCGCCGATGCTCGATGCTAAGGGCGTTGCACAGCGCAGCGAAGGCATGACTCATGATTGCACTCCTTTGGATGAGACATCACCGCCTGACTGCACGCCTTGCAGCAGCTCTCACAGGATGCTGCGAGCCAGCAGGTATCCATGGCGGCTGGAAGTTATATGATCATCCGGAATACGATACACCAAGTGCTACTCTATTCGTCATGGCTTGTAATAAAGTGTAGATTTTCTAGAACGGATTTATGCCCCGCTGCTTGCATGCGCATAATAATCAAGAACTTTTCTTGCGACAAGTTTAGCATTGCAGTGCTTTTCGATAAATTGTCGTGATTGCCTTCCAAATTCCATAAACTCTTTATTTGACCATGAAGTTATTATTTGTTTAAGAGCATGATATACACTGTCCTCTGAATAAATATCAATGGCTGGCGGTGAATGACCATAGATTTTTTTTATAACGTTTTGGTCGTACGACGTAAGTACAATACGACCCAGGCTCATACTGATAAGTGCATTCATGCCCAGTCCATCACCAAATAACTGATCAACAATAATATTGCAATTCTTGGCTACGCGCCAGTAGGCTTCATAAGGCATACGCTCTACGATGACAACTTCGGTATTAGAGAACTCTTCAGAAACTCTGCTCAAAGCACCAAGAATACTTTTGGAACCTTTAAACCCAGGTCGGTTGATGCCGTGCAGTATACGAATCTTATTACTAACTAAATTTTCCTCATAAAAGTATTCATCACAATCGATGGGCATAGGCAATGCGTCTAAGCCTTTACCTCCCGCCTGATAAGCTCCGCCGCCAAATGGGATGATGCAATCTGCTAATTGGTATAATTTGTTTTCGTACTCTATAAAGATTTGATTTTCGTAAACACAGCGTGTAAGATTATTCTCTTGTAGGCAGCCTGGACACGGCGAGCGTGGTAGATTATGCAAAGCCTTCATTGTAGCTGAGCTGCATCCAGCCACACCAATACCAAACTTCGTCTTACTTATTGTGCGAGACGCGATTATGTTCAAAATCTTTTCAACATAAAACCTCTTTATCAATGGATTTGAAAGACCAAGATTTAAAGAGTGTGGATTCATTAACTGAACGATATCATGCTTTTCGAGTAAGGATTTCAGCCATTTAAGTTGTTCGTAGGCCCAAATTGGTTTTGAATAAAAACGTCTATTGTATTTATCCGGACCATAAGGTTGACCTCCAGGTATTTTCTTAAAGCCATCGCCATTTGAGTACAAAATGCACTCATGGCCCAGCGATTCAAATCCTTTTTTCAAGTTAAGATGAAGAGCGCTGAAGTCGCCTATGAGAACTATTTTCATACCTTCCCTCGCAATGCAGAGCCATCAATCCGTTCCCCAAGACGGAAATGACATATGTACCTATAAATGCATAAATGGACCCCTGCAATCCGTATTTTTGTATCAAGTATATATTCATGACGATACTTGCAATACCCACTAACAATGTGAGAGCCGCGGCCTGCCAGAAATATCCACGTCCGATCCACTGGGGTGCCATGACGGTGGAAAACGTCATCCCGATCAGGCCAAGGAGCATCCATTGAAATACCTCGATTGCGGGCCGAAAAGCCTCGCCCGCGATCAATGGGATGAATAAGGGAGCCAGGAGAGCGGCAAGGATACTCATGAGCATAATTGCACCGGTCAGTTGGACCAGCAGTTTTTTGTTGTATGGCCATGCCCGGTCTGGCCCGAGCGAAGCGACTTTTCCATAAATCACCATACTCGCGGACTGCGGGATGATCATCGCCACACCCAGGAGCTGTAGGGCTAACTGATAGTAGCCGGTCTGTTCTGGGCCTTGGTAGTGGTTTAGTATCAATATACTTGCCGATGAGAATAGAAAAGTCCCGATCGCATTGAGATGTAATTTGACACCACCTTTTAATAACTCTTTGATTTCTGAGATAGCAGGACGGCACACGGTTCCTCTGTCACGGGCATATTGTAGCAGGAAGTCGATACCGCCCAAAGCCACGATGATCTGCCCCAGTAAGTTGCTGACCAAAACTCCTTCGACGCCCAAGCCAAACCCAAGGAGGAACACGAATAAGGCCGCCAAACCAAGTGTCCGTCCCATGATTTGATATTTGTTGTATATTGCGAGTCGCTCTACCCCCATCAACAATGAGCTGCCATACTGCTCCCAGATGAGAAACGGTAGAGCCAGGAAACCCACGATCAAGCCCCCCTCTGAAAGATTTTTAAAAACTTGATTGGGAACAAAGTAGTATAAACCCAAAGCCATCAACCAGCCGATGACGGTAAGCACAAATGCGAGCAGTATCAAACTACCAAGTAAGGTACCGAAGCGCAGATGCTGTCGATCGGTAGTGAGGCGGTGTAAGGCCACCTGTCCTAGGCTTAGGTATCCGAAAGTACTGAACAATGTAACCCAGGTCGTGATTGTAGCCACTTGACCACGGCCTTCAGGACCCAGCAGACGGGCGGTAAGCGACAGGGTCAAGACTCCCAGCAGCAGTGCATAAACTCGAGTACCGCTGGTATACGCGATACTCCACCAGAGATTACGCATGAAAGAAACCCTTGATTACATTGGCGACCTGAGTAACTGCTTGACTGTCGAGATGTGGTCCTATGGGTAGGCTAAGGACCTCACGATGTATCTTCTCCGTGATCGGAAAGTTGTTCTCTGCAAAACCTAAGTCGGCATAGGCAGATTGCAGATGGGGCGGGATGGGGTAATGTATGAGCGTTCCGATGCCTTGTTCGGTGAGATGCTGTTGCAAGGCGTCACGCTTTTTACTGCGTATGACAAAAAGATGCCATACTGGGTCTGCCCATACTGGCACGAATGGGAGCGTGATCTCATTAGCACTCTCGTCGTTTTCACCTAAGAGAAATGATAGCCTTTGTAGATATTCAGACGCCTGCGCTTTACGCTGCTCATTCCATGCGTCGAGTCTTTTCAGTTTCGTACGCAAGAATGCCGCCTGCAGCTCATCGAGTCGGGAGTTGAAGCCTTTGATTTCATTGCGATACTTGATGCGCGA
>CALAMX010000025.1 GCA_937925755.1 uncultured Burkholderiales bacterium | reverse complement strand
CATCGCGTATCAGGGCGCGCTCCTTGGGGGCGAGCCCCAGGAGTCGGTATTCGTCGGCATTGGGGCGGTCGAGGGCCTGGCGCAGGCGCTTGATCTTTAGGCCCGGGCAGCGGCGTTTGAGTGCGGCGGTCAAAGAGCCGTTATCAATCAACCAGGGGCGGTAGGGTTGTCGTCCGACCAACGTGCTGTGCCAGTGCTTCATGATAGGTGGCAATGCCAAGGCTGGGATTATGCCATCCAGGCGCTGGGTTCCGGAGCTGCTGGCCTGTCCTGAAGGTATACTGCACCCGCTTAAGACCCCAGGGTCATCAAGGAGGGGAAGGAGACGAGATGATGCGACACGTCTTTGTATGGCTTTTTTCGGTGCTGCTCTCGGATGCCGTTGCCGCCGCGCCCGATACGATCCTGTTCGCGGTCAACGAGGGGACCTCCAGTTCCACCGACGCGGTCTTCCGTACCGACAAGTACACCGACCTGGCCCGTTATCTGAGCACGCGGGTCGGCAAGAACGTGAAGATGGAGACCTCGAACATTTTAAGCATCCTGATCCGCAATCTGGAGCGGCAGCGCTATGACGTGGTGCTGATCCGTCCGAGCCACATCTCGGCGCGGGCTATGCGCGACCACGGCTATCGTTTGCTGGTGGCGGCCAAAGGGGAGTCGAAGGTTCATTTCCTGGTGAAGAAGGACTCACCGCTCAAAACCCTCAAGGACGTCCAGGGGCAATTCGTCGTCATGCCAGAGAAGTCGGCCTACCCCACCAATTTGGCCAACGCCATCCTGCGCGATGCCGGAATCAAACCAGGGCGGTTGCAGCTGATGGACCGACAGGAGGCCGTTGGCTTTGCCGTCAGAGAGGGCCTAGCCGACGTCGGTGTGGTGATTTCCTACTCGAAGGTGGCAAAGGAATGGGAGAAGGAGGGTGGGCGCTTCCTCTACACTCAGGACAAGCTGCCCTTTTGGTCAATCATTATCTCGCCCAAGGTCACCGAGGCCACGGCGACCAAACTCAAGCAGGCGCTGCTTGACCTCGACAAGACGCCGGAGGGCGAGGAAATCCTGAAAAAGATCGGTGTATCCGGCTTCGTGGAAGGCAACCAGCAGGCCTACCTTGACATGCTCAAGTGGTTGGAGGGCAAGTGATCCATCCCGCCGCTTACACCTGCAGATAGTCTAGACCGCGCGGCAGCCAGCGCGCCAGATGGCGGTCGACGGCTGGAGTATGTCGGTCCAGCAGTTGCTCTGCCAGCTGTCGGGCCGCCTCGAGTAGGTCACCATCCCACTCGGGCGAGGCGAAGCGCAGCCAGGGTGTGCCCGACTGGCGCGCGCCCATGAACTCACCCGGCCCGCGCAGTCGAAGATCTTCGCGGGCGATCACGAATCCGTCGGTGTGCTCGTGGATGATGCGCAGCCGCTGGCGGGCGGTGGCCGACAACGGCTCAGCATAGAGCAGGATACAGGTGGACTCACGTCGGCCGCGCCCGACCCGACCGCGCAGTTGATGCAATTGAGCCAGCCCCATGCGCTCGGCATGCTCGATCACCATGAGGCCTGCATTGGGTACATCCACCCCCACCTCGATCACTGTGGTGGCCACGAGCAGATGCATATCACCCGCCTTGAACGCCTCCATCACGGCAGACTTCTCCACGGCCTTCATGCGACCGTGGACCAGACCCAGGCGCAAGTCGGGCAGGGCGGCAGAGAGTTCAGCATAGGCCGCCTCGGCCGCCTTGAGCTGAAGCTTCTCCGACGCCTCCACGAGGGGGCAGACCCAATAGGCCTGGGCGCCAGCGAGGCAATAGTCGTGCAGACGGGCGATGACCTCGGCGCGCCGGGCTTGGTTGATCAACTTGGTGGCCACAGGGGTGCGGCCGGGCGGTAACTCATCCAGGGTAGAGACGTCCAAGTCAGCGTAGTAGCTCATGGCCAGGCTGCGTGGGATGGGGGTGGCAGACATCATGAGCAAGTGAGGGGTGAGGGGTGAGGAGTGAGGCGCGCCCCCCTTCGTTCGTAGCGCTAGGCGCTGTTCGACACCGAAACGGTGCTGCTCGTCAACGATGGCGAGCGCCAGGCGGGGGAATGTCACCGCCTCCTGGATCAGGGCATGGGTGCCGACCGCGATTTGGGCCTCACCCGTGGTGATGGCAGCAAAGGCGGCCTGCCTGGCTCGACCTCGCAGGCCGGCGGCCAACCAAACCAGGTTGATCCCTAGCGGCGTGAGCCATTCGCGCAGCTTCGAGTAGAGCTGTTCGGCCAGCAGCTCGGTCGGTGCCATGACGGCCGCCTGCCAGCCCGAGGCCACTGCCGGCAGACAGGCCAGGGTCGCCACCAGCGTCTTGCCGCTGCCGACGTCGCCTTGCAGCAGACGGTGCATGGGCCGGCCGCAGGCGAGGTCGGCGCGGATCTCATCCCACACCCGCGCCTGTGCACGGGTAAGACGGAAGGGTAAGCCCGCGAGCAGGCGCTCGGCGAGCGCCTCCCCACCGGTGAGGGCAGGTGCGGCGAGGGCGGCGCGGGCGCGGGCGTGGCGGCGTAGCGACAACTGCTGGGCGAGCAGCTCGTCGAACTTGAGTCGCCGCCAGGCCGGGTGGGTGCGCCGCTCCAAGGCAAGGCGATCGATGTCGGGCGGCGGATGATGCAACACCTCGATCGCCTCTGCGTAGGCGGGCAGTGACAGGTCGCGGGGAATGTCCGCCGGCAGGGTGTCCGTGAGGTCCGCCGAGCGCAGGGCGCGGTCCACGGCGCGGCGGATGGCGGTCTGCCCGAGCCCAGCCACGCTTGGATAGACCGGGGTGAGCGTTGCGGCGAGCGGCGTGTCGGCCTGCACCAGGCGATAGCGCGGGTGCACCATCTCCGCCCCGAACAGGCCCGGCCGCACCTCGCCGTGCAGGCGCAGGCGCACACCAGCCTTGAGCTGTGCCACCTGACTGGGATAGAAGTGCAGCCAGCGCGCGAACAAGCGAGCGGCCGGCCGCGGCACCGCGGCTGAGGGGTCGCTCAGTTCTATGACGAATTGGCGTCGCGGCCGTGGCTGGACCTCGGCATGGACGATGACCCCCTCGACCGTCACGGTCTCGCCGGGACGCGCCTGATGTAGGGGGGTGAGGCGTGTTTCGTCCTCGTAGCGCAGCGGCAGGTGCAGGACGAGATCCTGGTCGGAGGCATAACCCAGCCGTTTGGCGATCGGATCCACGGCCTGCTTGGACAGGGCATCGGTCACACGGTCAGGTACCGATCACCATCACCGCGTCTGCCTCCACCAGCGCGCCGCGTGGCAGGCTCGCCACCCCCACCGCCGCGCGGGCGGGGTAGGGCGGGCTGAAGTACCGGGCCATGATCTCGTTGACCCGAGTGAAATGCGCCAGATCGGTGAGGTAGACGTTGAGCTTGACCACGTCGGCGAGGCTGCCCCCGGACGCCTGCGCCACCGCCGCGAGGTTGGCGAAGACACGGTGGATCTGCGCTTCTATGTCCTCGACCAGCTGCATGCTGTCCGGATCCAGGCCGATCTGACCAGACAGGTAGACGGTGTTGCCGACGCGCACGGCCTGGGAATAGGTGCCAATGGCGGCAGGGGCCTGATCGGTGGAGATGATGGATTTCATAGAGAGAAAGGATGAGAGGCAAGCGGATGAGAGAGGAGAAACCGGGTCGAAGCGAGGATGCTACAGCAACAGGTTACAAGCGCAACGGGACACGCCCCTTTTTCTCACAACTCATGGCTTTTCTCTGCCCTCTACCTGTCTTCCCTTCATGCGGGCGATGCGCACGACCTCGGGCAGCCCACGCAGGGCCCGCATCAGGCGGGCGAGGTGCAGGCGGTTTTGTACCTGAACGGTGAAAAAGAGGTTGGTAAAAGCACCGGCGGCATCCTCCATGCTGACGTCGTCGATGTTGGAGCCCTCGCTGGCGATGATGGAGGCGACCTGGCCCAGCACGCCGCGCTTGTTGGCCACGGTGACCTGGATGCCCACATCGAAAGGCTTGGCGATGTCGGCGGCCCATTCCACGTCCACCCATTTGTCCGGGTCTTCGCGATAGTGGCGCACCTGTGGGCAGTCATGCGTGTGCACGACGAGGCCCTGCTCCTTCTTGATCTGGGCGATGATGGGGTCGCCGGGAATGGGCCGGCAGCATTTGCCTAGACGCACCGCCACCCCTTCGGCACCACGGATCAGCATGGGACCGGCGGGCCGGCGCGGCTCGGTCTCCGCCTCGCCGGCGAGCAGCTGGCGGGCGACCACCACACCCAACCGTTTGCCCAAGCCGATCTCCATGAGCAGGTCCTCGCGGCTACGACCGCTCTCTTTCATCACCCGCTCCCACTGTTGCGCCGTGATCCTCTCGGGGTGTGCCCCCAGGGCGCGCAGGGCCTGATTGAGCAGCTCAAGCCCCAGGGCCTCGGACTCGGCACGGTGGGCCTTCTTCAGTGCGCTGCGGATGTGGGCCCGCGCGCGGCCGGTGACGGCGAAATGGACCCAGGAGGGACTGGGACGGGCGGACTCACTGGTGATGATCTCCACCCGGTCGCCATTTTTGAGCGGAGTGGACAGCGGCATGACTTCGCCGTTGATCTGGGCCGCCACGCAGTGATTGCCGATGTCGGTGTGCACGCTGTAGGCGAAATCGATGGCCGTGGCGCCGCGCGGCAGGGCCAGGATGTTGCCCTTGGGGGTGAAGACGTAGACCTCGTCGGGAAAGAGGTCGACCTTGATATGCTCCAGGAATTCGACGGAGTCGCGGCTATCGGCCTGGATGTCGAGCAGGCTCTGCAACCATTGGTGCGCCTTCTTCTGCACCTCGGAGAACTCGGCCTCGTTGCCGGTCTTGTACAGCCAGTGCGAGGCCACACCTGCCTCGGCCACCCGGTGCATCTCCTGGGTGCGGATCTGCACCTCGATGGGGGCGCCAAACGGCCCGAACAGGGTGGTATGCAGGGACTGGTAGCCGTTGGCCTTGGGGATGGCGATGTAGTCCTTGAACTTGCCGGGGATGGGCTTGTACAGGCTGTGCAAGGCGCCGAGGGCCAGGTAGCAGTCGCGCAGATCCTCGACGATGACACGAAAGCCGTAGATGTCGTACACCTCGGAGAAGGCGAGCGACTTCTCCTGCATCTTGCGGTAGACGCTGTAGAGGTGTTTCTCCCGACCGTAGACTTGGGCCTCGATGCCGCATTCCTCGAGTTTGGCCTCGATCGCCTGGCGGATCTTCTCCACCACCTCGCGCCGGTTGCCGCGCGCGGCCTTGATGGCCTTCTCCAGCACCTTGTAGCGGGTCGGGTGCAGGTGCTGGAAGGCCAGGTCCTCCAGCTCCTGATAGAGGTGGTTGAGCCCCAGGCGGTTGGCGATCGGCGCATAAATGTCCAGGGTCTCCTGGGCGATGCGGGTGCGCGCCTCCGGCTTCATGGCGTCCAGGGTGCGCATGTTGTGCAGGCGGTCGGCCAGCTTGATGAGGATGACGCGCACGTCCTGGGCCATGGCCAGGAGCATCTTGCGGAAGTTCTCGGCCTGCGCGTGCGCCTTGCTCTCGAACTCGAGTTGGTCGAGCTTGGTCACCCCGTCGACCAGGGCGGCTACGGCAGGGCCAAAGTCGGCGGCGATCTGCTCGCGCGTGACCCCAGTGTCCTCCACCACGTCGTGCAGCAGCGCTGCCACGAGGGTCTGGCCATCCATGTTCCAGCCGGCCAGGATCTCCGCCACGGCGAGCGGATGGGTGATGTAGGGTTCACCGTCCTTGCGGAACTGACCGGCGTGCGCCCGAGCGCTGAAGGCATAGGCGCGGTTGAAAGCCTCGATCTCGGCTGGTTTGAGATAGGCGATGGCGTCCGGCAGGGGCTGGGCCAGAGCGAGCCTCGGTGCCGCCCTCTCGACCTGCTGCGGCTGTAGCAGGCTGCCCATGCGACCAGCCAACGAGTTCTAAAGAGACCTCTAAAGGGACATCACACCGGCGCCTTGTTGAGCACCTCCAGCCCAACCTTGCCAGCGGCGATCTCGCGCAGAGCGATCACCGCCGGTTTGTCGCGGTTCTCCTCCACCTTGGGCGTGGCGCCGATCGAGATCTGGCGGGCGCGATAGGCGGCGGCCAGGGTCATCTCGAAGCGGTTGGGGATGCGGGCGATGCAGTCGTCAACGGTGATGCGTGCCATACGGATCTCCTGATGCGTGAATGAATGCCATTTTAGCGACCGGCGTGCGCGCTCGAAACACGATCGGGCACGGCTAGCGGCTTTGACGGCGGTATAGGGCCGATGTTCACGGCTCGCCTACCCTCGTGCCGTCAGTCGGTCAGTTGGCGCAGCAGATCCGCCAGGGCCGTCTGTTGCCGCGCCACGGTCAAGCGCTGGCTGCGCACGATGGCGCGCAGGTCGTCTAAGGCCAGCTCGAAGCGTTCGTTGACCACGAGATAATCGTACTCCAGGGCGTGGCTCATGTCCTCGCGCGCGGCAGCGAGGCGGCGGGCGATGACCTCGGGGCTATCCTGACCCCGGCGGCACAAGCGCCGCTGAAGCTCCTCAAGCGACGGCGGTAGGATGTAAATGCCGATGGCCGACGGAATGAGGCGCCGCACCTGAGCCGCGCCCTGCCAGTCGATTTCCAACAGCACGTCGTGCCCCTGCGCCATCTGCGCCTCGATCCAGGGCTGGGAGGTGCCGTAGAAGTTGCCGTAGACCTCGGCGCTCTCGAGAAAGAGACCTCGTTCCAGCATCTCCAGGAAGGTCTCGCGGGAGACGAAGTGATAGTGCACGCCGTCTTCCTCCCCGGGGCGCGGTGGGCGTGTGGTATAAGAGATGGAGAGCCGTAGCCGGTCATCACCCGCGACGAGGGCCTGGACCAGGCTCGACTTGCCTGCCCCGGAGGGGGCGGAGACGATATAGAGATTCCCGCTCATGGTCGGTTTGCGATCGGAGGGGACTTGATCATCAGACTCATTCCAGGTTCTGAACCTGTTCGCGCATCTGCTCGATCAAGACCTTGAGATCGACCGAGGTCTGGGCGAGATCGGCGGTCACCGACTTGGAGCCCAGGGTATTGGCCTCGCGATTGAGCTCCTGCATGAGGAAGTCGAGCCGCTTGCCGACGGCGCCCCCGACCTCGAGCACCCGCTCCACCTCGGTGAGATGACTCTCGATGCGGGCAAGCTCCTCGTCGACATCGATCTTCTGGGCATAGAGTGCCACCTCCTGCAGGAGGCGATCGCGGTCGGGCGAGGCGATCAGTTCCTCCATCCGACGCGTGAGCTTGTCGCGGTAGGCGGCGACGATCTCCGGCAGGCGCGGGGCAAGCGCAGCGGTCTGACGGCGGATGGCGGCGATGCGGTCGAGCAGGAAGGTCTTGAGCGCTTGGCCCTCGCGTGCGCGGTTGGCAGTGAGCGCCTCTAGAGCCTGCTCCAGCAGGCGGAGTGTGGCGGTATGCAGCGCCTCTAGGTCGAACCGGGTCTCGCCCAGCATGCCGGGCCAGCGTAGGATCTCCGCCACGCTCAAGGGGGCGGCAGAAGGTGCCTTTGCCTGCACGGTGGCGGCGAGCTTGAGCAGCCGCTCGAGCAGCACCGGGTCCACGGACTCGGGCAAGGCTGCGCCCTCGTGCGGCTGGAAATTGATCCGGCACTCGACCTTGCCGCGCCGGATACGCTGGGCGATGCGCTCGCGCAACCGGGGTTCGAGCGGACGGAAGTCCTCGGCCATGCGGAAGGCGAGGTCGAGAAAGCGTGAATTCACCGAGCGCAGCTCCAAGGTTAGGCTGCCCGTCGGCAATTCCGCGGCTTCCGCCGCATATCCTGTCATACTGTATAAAGTGCCCACCGAATCCGTTATTCTTGGATAATCGATCACCGACCGGCATCTTATCGCGGTCACGCATGGCGACTCAAATCACCGAACCCCTGCCGCCCGGCTACAAACTGGGCGAATACATCATCGATCGCAAGATCGGCGGCGGCGGTTTCTCTCTGGTCTACCTCGCCTTCGACATCGAGGGTCAGCCCGTGGCGATCAAGGAATACCTGCCCGGTGGGGTGGTCAAGCGCGGCGACGGGGGTACGGTCATGCCCATCTCCGATGACAAGCAGACCTCCTTCCGCTATGGCATGAAGTGTTTCTTCGACGAGGGGCGGGCGTTGGCCGAGATTCGCCACCCCAACGTCGTGCGCGTGGTCAACTTCTTCCGCGCCAACGACACTGTCTACATGGTGATGAAATACGAGCGCGGCCGTACCCTGCAGAAGCACATCGTCAGTCTTAAAGAGCCGATGCGCGAGAGCTTCATCCGCCATGTCTTCGTGCAGGTGCTCAATGGGCTACGTGAGGTCCACGCGCACAGGATCCTGCACCTCGACCTCAAGCCCTCCAACCTCTACATCCGCAACGATGGCACGCCGCTGATCATCGACTTCGGCGCCTCGCGCCAGGTGCTCAAGCACGACCTCCAGTTGGCCTCGCCCATGTACACCCCCGGCTTTGCCGCCCCGGAGATGTATAACGCACGCGACTGCCTGGGGCCCTGGACCGATCTCTACGCCATCGGTGCCTGCATGTACGCCTGCCTGGCCAAGGAGCCGCCCCCGCCGGCCGACGAGCGCCTGGAGAAGGATCGGCTGGTGCCGGCGGCCAAGGCCTATACCGGTCAATATTCGCGTGGCCTGCTCGAGCTCATCGACAGCCTGCTTCGGCTCGACTACACCCAGCGGCCGCAGAGCGTCTTCTCGGTGCAAAAGCATCTGATCGAGCTCATCAACGACAGCAAAAGGACAAAACCCACCCTGCTCAGCCTGATCAAAGAAAGACTCAGCCCACTCTCGCGATGAAATACGTCGTCTATCAAGCTAGCCGCCGGGGGGGGCGACCCGTCAACGAGGACCGGGTGGCCTATGCCTACACCTCGGACGCCTTGTTCATGGTCGTCGCCGACGGCATGGGTGGGCACAACCACGGCCAGATCGCCGCGCAGATGCTGGTACAGACCATGGTGAGCCTGTTCCAGGCGCGGGCCATCCCACGGCTGCCCAACCTACAAGGCTTTCTGCTCGATGGCATCTATGCCGCCCATGACGCCATCAACGAATACGCCCTGCGCAACGGCCTCAAGGACCCGCCGCGCACCACCTGTGTGGCCGCCGTGGTACAGCGCGGCACGGCCTGCTGGGCACACGTGGGTGACTCGCGCTTGTACCATTACGACAAGCGCAGTTTGGTCGCGCGTACCCGTGACCACTCCGCCGTGCAGCAATTGGTCGAGGAGGGGCTGCTCGACGAGGACCAGATCAGCCTGCATCCAGACCGCAACAAACTCTACAATTGTGTGGGCGGCTACGCCTTGCCTGACATCGAGCTCTCCGAGCTGGTGCCGCTCAAAGATGGGGACGTGCTGCTGCTGTGCAGCGACGGGGTGTGGAGCGAGATCAAAGACCGGGAGATGCTCTCCACCCTGCGCGCCTACCCGCTCGACCGCGCCATCCGCCACATACTCGACCACGCCGAGTTCCGTGGCGGGCGTAACTGCGATAACCTGTCCATCGTCGCCATGCGCTACGGCGAAGAGCGGTTCGACGACCGCGAGCTCGTGCTGGGCGACGACTTCGGCTTGGATGGCTTTACCACTCAGCTCAAGCAACTCACCCAGGCCGACCGGGACGGCATCCGCGACCTAGACATCGACCAGGCGGTGGCGGAGATCCACGCAGCCTTGGCCAAGTACGGACTGGACAAACCCACGGCATGAACACACCAAACCCGAACGATTGGCATAGACCCTCTGGTCGTGCGCCCGGCGACCTGCGCCCGGTGCGGATCACCCGGCGCTATACCAAACACGCCGAGGGTTCGGTGCTCATGGAGTGCGGCGACACCCGAGTCATTTGTACGGCCAGCGTCCTGGAGCGCGTGCCGCCGCATGTCAAGGGTACGGGCGCTGGCTGGCTCACGGCGGAGTACGGTATGCTGCCGCGCGCTACCCATACCCGCGGCGAGCGCGAGGCGGCGCGCGGCAAGCAGAGTGGTCGCACGCAGGAGATCCAGCGCTTGATCGGCCGCTCGCTGCGCGCGGCGGTGGACCTCAACCAGCTCGGCGAGCGCACCCTGCACGTCGATTGCGACGTCATCCAGGCCGATGGTGGCACCCGCACCGCCAGCATCACCGGCGCCTTCGTCGCCGTGCACGATGCCGTCGACTGGCTGGTGCGCGAGGGCAGGCTCCCAGCCTCGGTGATCCGCGATTTCGTTGCCGCCGTCTCGGTCGGCATCTACCGCGGCGTGCCCGTGCTCGACCTCGACTACGCCGAGGACGTGGACTGCGACACCGACATGAACGTGGTCATGATTGGCAGCGGTGGCATCATCGAGGTGCAGGGCACAGCCGAGGGCACCCCCTTCAGCCGCGCCCAACTGGACCAGCTCCTGGACCTCGCCGAGGGCGGCATCCGCGAGCTGATCGCCGTCCAGCGCCAGGCCCTGGCGGACTGAGCCATCCTTTCCACCCTCGAGCCCGGATACCGCATGCGCAAGATCGTCATCGCCTCCAACAACCCCGGTAAGCTGCGCGAGATCGGCCAGATCCTCGCCCCCCTTGGCATCGAGGCCCTGCCGCAGGGCGCTTTCGGCGTGCCCGATTGCCCCGAGCCGCACGTCACCTTCGTCGAGAACTGTATCGCCAAGGCCCGCCACGCCGCTGCCCACACGGGGCTGCCGGCCTTGGCGGATGACTCCGGCATCTGCGTGGACGCCTTGAACGGCGCCCCCGGCGTCTATTCCGCCCGCTATGCCGGTGAACCCAAAAGCGACGCGCGCAACAACGCCAAACTCATCGAGGCCTTGCGGGGTGTGGCAAACCGTCGCGCGCATTACTACTGCGTCATGGTCTACCTGCGCGACCCCAACGACCCCGAACCCGTCATCGCCGAGGGGCGCTGGTACGGCGAGATCATCGACACCCCGCGCGGCAGCGGCGGTTTCGGCTACGACCCCTATTTCCTAGTGCCCGAACTCAACCGTACCGGCGCCGAACTCTCGGCCGAGGAGAAGAACGCCATCAGCCATCGCGGCCAGGCCCTGCGCGCCCTGGTGGAGAAGCTCAAGACCCTTGGCTGAGGCGATCCTGCACCCCGCCGGGCGGCCGCGTCAGCCACCGCCGCTGGCGTTGTACGTCCATATCCCTTGGTGTGTGCGCAAGTGCCCCTACTGCGACTTCAATTCGCACCCCTTGCGCGAGGACCTGCCCGAGGCGGCCTATCTCGACGCCCTTGAGCGCGATCTCGTGAGCGCCCTGCCCCAGGTCTGGGGTCGCGAAGTGGTGAGCGTCTTCATCGGCGGCGGCACCCCCAGCCTGCTCTCCGCCGAGGGCGTGGATCGGCTGCTCACCTTAGTGCGCACCCTCCTGCGCCTGCGTCCCGGCGCCGAGATCACCCTGGAGGCCAACCCCGGTACCTTCGAGGCAGCGCGTTTCCGTGCCTATCGTGACGCCGGGGTGAACCGGCTGTCACTCGGTGTCCAGAGCTTCGATGATCGCCGCCTCGCGGCATTGGGGCGCATCCACAGCGCGCGCGCGGCCCATGCCGCGGTCGAGATGGCGCTCGCTCTGTTCGACAACGTCAACCTGGACCTCATGTATGCCTTGCCGGACCAGGACCTCGCCGGCCTCAGCGCCGATCTCGACGCTGCTCTGGCCTATCGGCCTGCACACCTGTCCCTCTATCACCTGACCGTGGAACCCAACACCGCCTTTGCCGCCCACCCGCCACCGCTGCCCGATTCCGATCTCGCCGCCGCGATGCAGG
Source organism: uncultured Burkholderiales bacterium (assembly GCA_937925755.1). Classification (GTDB taxonomy): domain Bacteria; phylum Pseudomonadota; class Gammaproteobacteria; order Burkholderiales; family Thiobacillaceae; genus JANWZL01. The sequence continues at coordinate 1,962 of CALAMX010000025.1, read as the reverse complement.
ACTGCGTCGAGACCCGCCTGGCCGCCGCCGGCTATGAGCACTATGAAACCTCGGCCTTCGCCCTGCCCGGGCGGCACTGCCGGCACAACCTCAACTACTGGACCTTCGGCGACTACCTGGGTATCGGCGCCGGCGCCCATAGCAAGCTGAGCCTGCCCGAGGGGATCGTGCGCGAGGTGCGGGTCAAGCATCCGCGCGCCTACCAGGAACATGCCGGCACACCGCAGGCCATCGCCGAGTCCCGCCGGGTGGGCCGGCGCGAACTGCCTTTCGAGTTCATGATGAATGCCCTGCGGTTGAGCCGAGGCTTCGCCACGACCCTCTTTACCGAGCGCACGGGGTTGCCCCTGGCGGTGATGTCGGAGCCGCTCGCGCGGGCACAGGCGCAGGGGCTACTGATCCACGATGCCGAACACATCCGGCCAACCGAACAGGGCCGGCGGTTTCTCAACGACCTGCTGCTGCGCTTCCTGGATTAAGTGAGCACCCCCCGGCGCCGCGCCATCATCTCCTGCAGGATGGGGGCGCAGATCACCTCGAGGGCGAGCTTCAGCTTGCCGCCCGGCACCAGCATGGTGGAAGGCCGGGTCATGCGCGCCTTGGGGATGCGCTTGAGTAGGTCTGGGAAGTCGTGCCGGTCACGGTCGCGGAAGTGGATCACCAAGGCAGACTCGTCTGGCGTGGGCACATCGCGCGCGATGAAGGGGTTGGAGGTGTCCACCAGCGGCACGCGCTGGATGTTGATGTCGGTCAGCCCAAACTGCGGCACGATGTAGTGGATGTAGTCTTCCATCCGCCGCAGGATGGTCTCCACGGCCAGCTCCGGCTTACAGCCATGCCGCTCGCAGTCGCGGTGGATCTTTTGGATCCACTCCAGGTTGATCGCCGGCACCACGCCAATGAGCAGGTCCACGTGTTGCGCTACGTCGATACCCTTGCGACCGATCCGGCGGTCGATCTCCGGCGGGAAGTGGCGGCTGTCCACCTTACGCCGCGTCCAGGTCTGCGCCACCACGCCGCCGTGTTGGCCCTCGTAGAACAGGACGTCGCTGCCCGGTGGCAGCGGCTTCCATTCAGTGAACTCCCCCTGCGCCACGCCCAGTTCGGCAGCCCGCTCCGCAGTGTGGGCATACTCACGGTAAATACCGCTGCCGGTCTCGCCATACGTGCGAAAGAAGTCCTCCAGCTCCTGAAAGTGGTTGCACTCCGGTCCGAACCAAGAGAGGTTGCGTCCGCTCGCGCGCGCCTCGGCGAGCAGGGCCTCGAACTGGCGCTCGGTGTAGCGGCGGAAGCCATCACCGTGCACGATGGCCGGCCGGATGCCCAGCCGCCGGAAGACGTCTTTGAAGGCGTGCCGCACCGTGGATAGACCGGCACCGGAGGAGCCAGTTACGGCGATGATGGGATGCTGCGCGGACATATGTGCCCCTCTGTGTGGCAAATCGGACACGAGGGGCATCTTAGCACCATTGCGCCTGCCGTCAGCAAGCCGGTGTGCTTTCCAACCGTCGCTCCAGACGATGTGCTCTCCCTGGCAGGCGCGTTCACCGGATCGACGGTGTGGTATCCCCCGCGCCAACACAGAGGCATAGCGCCGGATTTTGAACGGCGCCATTCGGTATCGGACTCGCCGGGGTTGGGGGCGGTGCTTGCACTTGACAAGCGGTGCGACCGCTATCAGACCAGGCGCCGATACCGTGCAAAAAGCCGATGTGGAACTTGTCTTTTCCCGCGGACTCCACTGCCTTGAGCTCCAAACCGATGCTCTGCCCTCCCGCTTATCCCTAGGGAAGCTCTGCATGACTGGCTGCGCGAGCGCATCGCTGCCTTGCGCGGTGTTGGCTCCGGCCGCTCGCTTTCGCTCGCTTAACCTGCCTGACGGCAGGTTAGCCTCCGCCGAAACTTCGTTTTGGCTCCGGCCGCCGCTTCGCGGCTTAACATGCGCTACGCGCATGTTAGCCT
>CALAMX010000024.1 GCA_937925755.1 uncultured Burkholderiales bacterium | reverse complement strand
TGGGCGTACGCGCGGTCGATGAGGATGCAGCGTCTGTGCCGGCGCTGCCACCCCGCACGCTGCAGCTACCGCATTGAACCTAAAAACCGCAGTTGACCGCTTTTTTGTGTTGCAACGTCATGAATCCATTGAAGGATGTGGTCTTGAGACGACTCACCCGCAGGGTGAGCCCGCAACGACCCGCTTTGTGGGCCTTCGGCCCATCCCTCGCTGCGCTCGGGACCCGTACTGCGTGCTGTCCTGCACCCTGCGGGCTGGTGCGGCCCAAGCGGGCATCTGACTTTGTGTCTGCGACGAAACTCGCCCGGTCGTGTGGAAAGTCTACCGGGCTCGTTTTGTCTGCGACGAAACGAGCCTGGTTGTAGGATTAGTTTACCAGGCTCGTTTTCGCGCCTCCTTGCAGGGGGGGCGCCCCGCAGCGTCGGCCGAGGGGCCCCGCGCGAGCGGGGATCGGCCAGCGCAGGGGATGCCGGCGACCGCGGGGGGCGCCAGCATCCCGCGACGGGGTCGCATCCCCAGAAGGGGCCCCTGCTTCGCCCGTCGCGCTCGCCCTGCGGCGTCGTCGTGTCAAGCCAGACATCCGCTTGAACCACCCTTCGGGCCCGTTCAACTGCGGTTTTTAGGATGATGACATCCACCGAGGACCTCAGCCCGCGCTGGCCCCCTGCGGCGGCGCAGCCCGGTCGACCGCTGTCCGCTGTCCCTCGTCCTGCGCCAGACGCAGCGGTATGACCACTTGCACGACGAATTCGCCGCCGACGGTGTGCGTGGTCAGGCGGGCATCGGCATCGAAATGCAGGGCCAGCCGCTCGCGGATGTTGGACAGGGCCATGCGGTTGCCGCTGCGACGCTCGCCCTGGGCATGGATTGGGTTACGCACGACCAGATGCAGGAAGCCGTCGCGCGCGAACACGTCCACACGCACCGCACCGCCCGCGGGGCAAGGTTCGACTCCGTGATAGATGGCGTTTTCGATGAGGGGCTGCAACACCAGTGGCGGCAACAGCGCGGTCTCTGGCGCGTTCTCCACCTTCCAGGTAAGGCGCAGACGCTCGCCCAGACGTAGCTGTTCGATCTCGACGTAGGCGCGCGCCAGCTCCAGCTCACGGGCCAGGGGCGAGAGCTGACGGTTGTCGGCCATGTGCACGCGGAACAGCTCCGCCAGGTTGGCCAGAACATCCTCGGCCTGGCGCGGCGACTGGCGCAGGAGCGAGAGCACGGTGTTCAGGCTGTTGTAAAGGAAATGCGGGCGGATGCGCGACTGCAAGGCCTGCAGCCGGGCCTCGGCCAGCGCCGGGGAGAGCACGCGATGCCGCCAGTTGAAATAGGCCAGTACCACGGCGGCGGCCAGCCCGGAAAGCAGCGCTGCGCGCAACGCACTGCCCTGGCCGGCATCGGGAAAGCGCAAGTTTAGCCAAAGATGCCAGAGCAGACCGATGAGGGCGCTGGCGGTGAGGAGGACGGCGACCCCACGGGCATAGTCCAACCGTTGCAGCGCGGGGGAGGCGAAGAAGGCCAGCAGAAGGACCACGAGCAGGGGCGGCTCGATCCCGGCGGCCATGTCGAGAAAGGCCGGGCCGACGCTAGCCAAGTCCGGCTGCGTGATGATGGCGGCCGCCAGTCCCAGTAGCTGTACCGCCAGGGCCGCGCGCAGCAGGATGCCCAGGTTACGGAAATCCGGCAGTGAGACCTCGGTGCGCTTTGGCATAATCCTCCCTTCGCGCATGCGGGTTACACCCCGCACGCCCCCATCTGCAATCATAACGCGCAAACCATGGCCAACACCTCCAACCCAAACCTATGGTCCGGCCGCTTCAGCGAGCCGGTGGATGAACGTGTCAAGCGTTATACCGCCTCCATCCCCTTCGACTGGCGCCTTGCGCCCTTCGACATCCAGGCGAGCTTAGCCCATGCCGCCATGCTCGCGCGCGCCGGCATCATCAGCGCGCAGGACCTCGCCGACATCCGCCGCGGCTTGACCGAGATTCAGGCCGAGATCGATAACGGCAGTTTCGCCTGGAATCTTGATGACGAGGATGTGCACTTCAACATCGAGCGGGCCCTCACGCGCAAGATCGGCGAAGCTGGCAAGCGTCTGCACACCGGCCGCTCGCGCAATGATCAAGTCGCCACCGACGTGCGCCTGTGGCTGCGTGACGCCATCGACCGCATCCAGGCCCTACTGCGCGACGCCCGACTCGCCCTGGTGGATCAGGCCGAACGACATGCCGCCACGGTCATGCCCGGCTTCACCCACCTGCAGGCAGCCCAGCCGGTGACCTTCGGCCACCACCTCATGGCCTGGCAGGAGATGCTGCGGCGCGATGCCGAGCGGCTTGCCGACTGTCGCCGGCGCGTCAACCGCCTGCCGCTTGGGGCGGCGGCGCTGGCCGGCACCAGCTTCCCCATCGACCGCGAATTCGTCGCCCGCGAGCTGGGCTTCGAGGGCCTGTGTGAAAACTCCCTCGACGCCGTGTCCGACCGCGACTTCGCCATCGAATTCCTCGCCTGCGGCGCGCTCGTGATGATGCACCTGTCGCGCATGGCCGAGGAGTTGGTGCTGTGGATGACGCCGCGCTTCGCCTTCATCGAGCTACCCGACCGCTTCTGCACCGGCTCCTCCATCATGCCGCAGAAGAAGAACCCAGACGTGCCCGAGCTCATGCGCGGCAAGAGCGGCCGCATGTATGGTCACCTCATGGCCCTGCTCACGCTCATGAAGGCGCAGCCCCTGGCCTACAACAAGGACAACCAGGAGGACAAGGAGCCACTGTTCGACGCAGTGGACACCCTCATCGATACGCTCGCCATCTTCACCGAGCTGGTACGGGGCCTGCGGGTGAACGCCGAGGCCATGCGCCGCGCCGCGGTCGAAGGCTATGCCACCGCCACCGACTTGGCCGACTATCTGGTCAAGCGCGGCGTACCCTTCCGCACGGCGCACGAGGCCTGCGCGCAGGCTGTGCGCGCCGCCGAAGCACGCGGCTGTGACCTGGCTGATCTCAGCCTGGAAGAGTTGCGCGCCTTTGCCCCGCAGATCGAGGCCGACGTGTATCAGGTCCTGACCCTGGAGGGGTCGATCGCCGCTCGCCGGCATCCAGGCGGCACGGCACCCGCGGCAGTGCGCGCCGCCATCGCCCGAGTCCGGCAGGAACTCGCTTGACTCCCCTCTTCTCGCTGCTTGCCCGTTTTGCTTTCCGACTTGCTCAGGGCGGTGGCAGGCGTGCTCCACATTGCTCGGCCAGCAGACGAGCAAGGGCCGTATGCAGTTCCTCGCCGCTGCGCGTGTCGCGCCAACTGCCGCCATCCCAGCGGTAGTGGAAGCCGCCGGTGCGCGCCGCGACCCAAATCTCTTGCACTGCGGCCTGTTGGTTGACGACGATCTTGGAGCCGTCGGCACACTCGATCTGCAACATACCGCCGGCCGTGCGCTCGAAGTCGATGTCGCCCTCGACCGCCTCCAACGCCGCCTCTATGCGCTGCAAGGCTGCGTCGGCCTGGCGCAGGTACTCGCCCTCATCCATAAGCTGCCCCCATGTTAGACTCTGTGGTCATTGCGGCCACGCTTGCAATATTCTGACCTGCCCCAATGCGCTTGAAAATCCTCGTGTTGACGCTGCTGCTCGCTGCCAGCGGCTGTGGCAAGAAAGGCGCCCTTTATCTGCCTGAACCGTCGCCGCAAGCCCCTTCTGGCACGACAGCACCGAGCCGATGACCCCCCTCGCCCGCGTCGATGGCGTCCTGCACATGGAGGGCGTCGCCTTGGATGAGATCGCCCGTGTCCATGGCACGCCCACCTATGTCTATTCCCGCGCTGCCCTGGAGGCTGCGTATCAGGCCTATGCGCAGGCCCTGGCCGGCCACCCGCACCTGATCTGTTACGCCGTCAAGGCGAATTCCAACCTCGCCGTACTCAACCTCTTCGCCCGCCTGGGCGCTGGCTTCGACATCGTCTCCGGTGGCGAACTCGCGCGCGTGCTGGCCGCTGGCGGTGACCCGCACAAGGTGGTCTTCTCCGGCGTGGGCAAGACCGAAGCGGAGATGCGCGCCGCGCTCAAGGCCGACATCCTCTGCTTCAACGTCGAATCCGCTGCCGAGCTCGGGCAGCTCGATCGGGTGGCCGGCCAGATGGGCCGGCGCGCGCGGGTGTCGCTGCGGGTCAACCCAGACGTCGACGCGCGCACCCATCCCTACATCGCCACCGGCCTCAAGGAGAGCAAATTCGGCATCCCTTATGCCGAGGCGCACCGCCTCTACCTCGAGGCGGCGCATATGCCCCACCTGCAGGTGACCGGCATCGACTGCCACATCGGCTCGCAGCTCCTCGACACCGAACCCTTCGCCCAGGCCCTGGCGCGCATCCTCGCCTTGGTCGACCGTCTGGCGACGGCAGGGATCCACCTAGAGCACATCGACATGGGCGGCGGCCTGGGGGTACGCTATGGGCATGAGGCTGCCCCGGCGGTCAGCGATTACGTCCAGGTGCTGCTCGACCAGTTGGCGGGCCGAGCCGAACGCTTGATCGTCGAGCCGGGCCGTTCGCTCGTGGCCAATGCCGGCATCCTCCTCACCCGTGTGCTCTACCTCAAACATGGCGAGGCACGTGACTTCGCCATCGTGGATGCGGCCATGAACGATCTTATGCGGCCCTCGCTCTACGACGCCTGGCACGATGTCCAGCCCGTGCGCTTACACAGCGGTGTCACACGGCGCTACCAGATCGTCGGTCCGATCTGCGAGAGCGGTGACTTCCTCGCCCGCGACCGCGACCTCGCCCTCGCTGCGGGAGACCTCCTCGCCATCGCCTCCGCTGGTGCCTACGGCATGAGCATGAGCTCCAACTACAACACCCGTCCGCGCGCCGCCGAGGTCGTCGTCGACGGCTCGGCCTCCCACCTGGTGCGCGAGCGCGAGCGCGTTGCCGCCCTATTCGCCGGCGAGCGACTGTTGCCCTGAAACCACGCGCCAATGACCCCGCATCGGGGATATTTGCGCGTGAGGCGCATCGATACTTGCATTACGCGCAATTTTTTGTTCTAGAATTAGTCCAACGCGCAAGATCGCGCGGAATCCCTTGAACTGCAAGGATTTTTGGCCTCACCAGGGCCGCCATCAAAGGAGTGTGAGATGCCCGCAGCCAAGTCCGCCAGCCCCGCCAAGAAGTCCAGCGCCCGTAAATCCGCCGCTCCCGCAGCGGTCGCCACACCGGCCGCGACCGCTGCGACCAAGAGCACTGCAGTAAAGAAGACGACCGCCAAGACCACGGCCGCCAGAGCCACGACGGCCAAAACGAGCGCCGCGACAGCGTCGAAGAAGGCTGCGGCCACGGGGAGCGCGGCCAAGAGCACTGCGGTGAAGAAGACGGCCACAAAGACGACCACCACCAAGACCGACGCAGCGCCCAAGGCGAGCACCGCCAAGATGACCGCTGCAGCACCGGTCGCCAAAGCCACCACGACGAAAAAGACTCCTGCCAAGGCTGCCCAACCAGCCACTGCGGTGAAGAAGACGACCACCAAGGCCGCCACGCTGGCGAAGACCACTGCCAGCAAGGCAGCGCCGGCGGCGAAGACGGCTGTGGCCAAGTCCGCGACCAGCAAGACCGCCGCGGCAAAGACCGCTGTCAAGAAGGCCCCGGCCCAGGCCGCTGCGGCCAAGCCGGCCACGGCTGCCAAGGCGTCGAGCAAGAAGGCCAGCGCCTGATCCCCAGGCCCACGTGAAACGGGGCAGGAACATCTCCAGCCTCGTATCCGAGTCAACCTGTCGAAATCCCGACAGGCCTGTTGAGACTACAGCGGACTGATGCGCCGCCAATTCATCAATTTTTCAAATGCCCCTGCTCCAATAGGCACTTGCGCAGCATGCCATCCAACAAACCTCTGGCATGTTTCGTGCTCATCCCCAGCTGCAAACACAGCATTCAGATCGACAGAAGGGAGAGAAGCATGTCATCTCAGGAGCGGCAGGTGCACGTTGCATTGATGACGACCGAAGACGGGCAGGAGCGTATCTCGATCACGCTAGGGCGGGCCGGTGTCGATTCCCTGTTGCTCACCCCCAGCCAGGCCAGGGCGCTCGCCACCGACCTCATCGCCGCGGTCAACCGTGCCGAGGTCAAGGCCAATCTCAAGGTGAGCCACAACCTCTGGAGACACGCGGGGGAGACCCGTTCCCGCCTGCTGCCGGCGGGGTAAAGACGGTCCGGACGTGATATCATCCGTGATATCATCCGCAAGCCGACCCTAGGGTCGGCTTTTTGTTCGCCCATCGTATTCGCCAACTTTCTTTGTTTGCCGACCGATCCATCTGCCGGTTCGCCCGCAGGTCTGACACCACCCCCATGACCGCGGCGCGTCTGTCTCCCATCACTGACAAGGAATCACGCCATGGCCGTCATCGAACTCACCCAAGAAAACTTCGAACAGACCGTACTCAACAACGATTTCGTCATCGTCGACTTCTGGGCGCCGTGGTGTGGTCCCTGCCGAGGTTTCGCGCCGGTCTTCGAGGCCGCCTCGGAGAAATACCCCGACATCGTTTTCGCCAAGGTCAACACCGAGGAGGAGCAGGCCCTGGCCGCACACTTCCAGATCCGCTCCATCCCGACCCTGATGATCTTCCGGGAGAAGGTGATCATCTACGCCCAGCCTGGCGCGCTACCCGCCAGCGCCTTGGATGACCTGATCGCCCGCGCGCGAGAACTGGACATGGCCAAGGTGCACGAGGAGATCGCCAGAGAGCAGCAGCAGGCCAACGGCTGAGCCCGCGGGCAGTACCACAGCGCCTCAATCCAGAAGTTCGAGCAGTAGGCTCGCTGCCTTAGTTGCCCCCTCGCAGTGCACGGGGGGCGGCGCCGGTTGCATCCAGAGGCTTTCCAGGGTCTCGACCACCCGTCCCGCCTGCAGCGCCGCCTCGTCGATCTTAGCCGCACGGGTATGACGGTGCAGCCAATGCGTGAGCCAGGGAGTCTCCGGCCAGTCCGGCCGCAGCAGATACACGACCGGGACACCGGCGGCCGCGGCCTCGACGAAGGTGCCATAACCAGGCTTGGTTACCACCGCATCGCAGGAAACGAGCAGATCGGCAAAAGGCATCCTGGTCGTGACGAACCGATGCACTCGGGGCCCGCTGGGCCAGTCATCCGGCACCAACCAGTGGATCGCCCCATTGCCGGCCCATCCCTCGCCCTTCAGGCGGTAGCCGATGCCGCCCATGCCCAGCAGCACCAAACGGTCATCTGTCGCGAGGCCGAGTTGCCGGGCGAGTTCCTCACGCCGACACCGTCCCAGCTCGGCCACCGGCGGGATGGGCCGGGTGTTTTTCAGATCGGGCATGGGCATGGCGGGCTGTGGCTGCAGAAAGCACAGCGCGCTGGCATAGGCCGCCCGCATATCGGCGAGGATGGCCCCCGCTTCGGCGCGTCCGCCCAGATAGTGGCGAAAGATGTCCAGCCAGTTGAGTGAACACAGGGCCACGGCAGGCAGGCCAGCAGAGCGCGCCGCGGCCAGTGGCAGATAGGCGACATTGCTCAGCACGGCGTCCACGCCCGCACGGCGCAAGGCATCGGCCTCGGCGGCGACACGCGCGGACCAGTCGGCATGAAAGGCGAGGTGCTCTCGCAGGCTCGCCTCCACATCGAGGCGCAGGGCGTCGTGCATGACGAAGCCGCAGTCTGCTGCTTGCGGCCAGTGTGAGAAAGGGGCGCGGATGCGCTCGGCAAGGACTGCGTGCGGCAGGGCCGAGCGCACGCTCAGACGCAACCGGGGCAGACGTGTATGCAAGGCGTTCAACACCGGCGCCGTCTGCGCCAAGTGGCCGCGTCCGTGATGACTGATGCAGACGAGCAGGTGCATCAGACCTCGCTGCCTTGCAACATGCTTTTGAGCAGTGTGACGGTCACGGGTCGTCGCAGGCTGAGCGAATACTCATCCAGGGCATCCACCAGGGCCAGCAGGTGGGGCAGGTCGCGCCGGCAGTGGGTCAGCAGATAACGCGCCACCTCCGCCGGCAACGTCATACCGCGTGCCTGGGCGCGTTCGGTCAGGGCCATGAGCTTGTCCGCATCGCCCAGGGGGCTTAAGGCATAGACCAGCCCCCAGGCGAGCCGTGTTGCGAGGTCCGGGCGCAGGGCCAAGCGTCCGGGCGGGACATCACCCGCGGCCAGCACGACCCCGCCATCCTCCCGTGCCGCATTGATGGCGTTGAACAGCTCGACCTGGCGCGGCATGTCCAGCTTCTGCACGTCGTCCACCGCCAAGAGCGCAGGTCGCATGGGCGGCAGCGTCTGCCCCGTGGCAACATACTGCGCGGAGTCGCCACGCTGGATACAGGCGGCGACACTCGCCCGCAACAGATGCGTCTTGCCCGAGCCGGATGGCCCCCACAGGTAGATCACCGCATCTGGCGCCCGGCCGGCGGCGAGCGCACGCAGGCACTGTAGTGCCTCCCAGTTGGCGGCGGGCAGGAAGTTGTCGAGCGTGGGCGGGGCGTTCGGTCGCAGATCGAGGATCAACTGGCGCATGGGTGCAAGTCTAGCAAGTGCGCACGCCACTTGACGGCACTGTCGTGAGGCCTTATTTAGGTTTATCTTTCCATTGCTCATCCGCCCGGATCGAGCCTTAAGCTCATGACCACGATCGCCTCACCCGTCCCGCCAGCGCACCCGATCACGGACGTCCCCCCCGTCGTCGAGGAGGTGCTAGAGGACGCCGAACGCGCCGCGCTCGTCGCCCGCATCAAACATCTGCTCAAGGAACAGGACGCCATCCTGGTCGCGCATTACTACACCTCCAGCGATCTGCAGCGCCTGGCTGAGGAGACCGGCGGCTGCGTGTCCGATTCCCTGGAGATGGCCCGCTTTGGTCACGCCGCCAAGGCGAGCACCCTGGTGGTCGCCGGGGTGCGCTTCATGGGCGAGACGGCCAAGATCCTGAACCCGGAGAAGCGGGTGCTGATGCCTGATCTCAACGCGGAATGCTCCCTCGACCTGTCCTGCCCGGCCGAGGAATTCATCCCTTTCTGCGATGCCCATCCTGAGCGCACCGTGGTGGTTTATGCCAATACCTCGGCGGCGGTCAAGGCGCGCGCCGACTGGGTTGTGACCTCCAGCATTGCGGTACGCGTGGTGCAGCACCTGAAGGACCGGGGCGAGAAGATCCTCTGGGCACCGGATCGCTACCTAGGCCACTACGTGCAACACGTCACGGGCGCAGACATGCTGTTGTGGCAAGGCGCCTGTGTCGTGCATGAGAAATTCAAGGCCGACGGCATCCGCGAGCTCAAGCGCCTGCACCCGGAGGCCGCCATCCTGGTGCATCCCGAGTCGCCACCCGAGGTCATCGCCATGGCCGACGTGGTGGGCTCGACCACCCAACTGATACGGGCAGTCGAGACCATGCCCAACCCGAGCTTCATCGTCGCCACCGACATCGGCATCTTCCACAAGATGCATGAAGTGGCCCCGCACAAGCAGCTCATCGAGGCCCCAACCGGCGGCAAAGGGGCGACTTGCGTGTCCTGTGCGCACTGCCCGTGGATGGCGATGAACGGGCTCAGAAAGCTCGCGCATGTCTTGGAGACGGGGGAAAACGAGATCCATGTGCCCGAGGACATCCGGCGCCGCGCGGTGCGCTCCATCAACCGCATGCTGGAGTTCGCCAGTCAGCAGTCCATACCGGTGCTGGGGCGAAGCGCGGAGTGACAGCCGAGGACTATCCGCTGCCGGTGCACTGCGCCGGCAGGACCCAGTCCGCCTAAAAATCGAAGTTGAACGGGCCCGAAGGGCGGTTCGAGCGGGGTTCTTATGCAACCAGCCCTCCTCGAGAGTGTAGGACAACAGGCAGTGCCGGTCCCCAGCGCAGCGAAGGGTAGGCGTAGGGCCAATAAACGGGTTTACTGCGCGTGCTCACCCTGTGGTGGGCCGTGTCGAAGCCACCCACTGCAATGGATTCATGACGTTGCGACATGGCAAAAACGGTCAACTGCGGCTTTCAGACTCAGCCCACCGTTCACGTGAAAGTCGCGCAAAGACTCTTGTCGCCCCCTCTCTCATTGGGGGAGGCGTTGAGGGCGAGGGAACGGTCTTGAGGTTTTCACCTTTCGGAGTGGCCTCGGCCGCGTCCCTCAGGCGCATGACACATGCCGTGTCGTAGAGGATACCCGATCCGGCAGCCCCAGTCTTTGGTCACCGGATCAGCAGCTTCAGCTTATCCGGCTTGCCTTTCCACTCGTCGGCGTCGGGCAGAGGGTCCTTCTTCTCGACGATGACCGGCCAAATCTTGGCCAGCTCGGCATTCAGCGCGATGAAGTGGCGCTGATCATCGGGTACGTCGTCCTCGGCGAAGATGGCCTCGGCTGGACACTCGGCCACGCACAGCGTGCAGTCGATGCACTCATCCGGATCGATGACCAGGAAGTTCGGGCCCTCATGGAAGCAATCCACTGGGCAGACGTCCACACAATCGGTGTATTTGCACTGGATGCAGTTTTCGGTGACGACGTAGGTCATGCCTTTCTTCCCCAAAACTTTTTCGTTAGCATAGCAATAACTCAGCACGGGGGCCTAGCCTGTCTGATGCCGTGTCACCTGAAGCCTTCACCATTGCCTCCCGGGCCTTGCCCCAGAATCCCGCTGCCCCCGGCCGGCACGGTTTTATCTTGACCGCTCTGCCGGAGTACGAACGACCCTTCATTCTTCTACCGACGAGGTTAGCACGATGAGCGAACACATCCACTATGTGACAGACGACACCTTCGAGCAGGAGGTCCTGCAATCGCCCCTGCCGGTGCTGGTTGACTACTGGGCGGATTGGTGCGGCCCCTGCAAGATGATCTCCCCCATCCTAGACGAGGTGGCCAAGGAGTATGCAGGACGTCTCAAGGTATGCAAGCTCAACATCGACGAAAATCAGCAAACCCCGCCCAAGTATGGTATCCGCGGCATCCCCACGCTGATGATCTTCAAAAATGGCAACGTCGAGGCCACCAAGGTGGGGGCGCTGTCGAAGTCGCAGCTCACGGCCTTTGTTGACAGCAACATCTGAACTTCGCTAGTCTCAGTCTCGACTGCGCCCGGAGGTCCTTCCGGGCGCCCATCCCCCCAAGACACTCCATCCCGCCCACGGCCCACGGCCGTGTCACCTTCTATCCATCTGGCAACATGCATCTATCGGAATTAAAGCAACTACACGTCAGCGAATTGCTGGCCATGGCCGAAGCGAGTGGCATCGAGAATGCCAACCGCATGCGCAAACAGGAGTTGATCTTCGCGCTGCTCAGGACCAAGGCCAAACAGGGCGAGGTGATCTACGGGGATGGGGTGCTCGAAGTACTGCCGGACGGCTACGGCTTCCTACGCTCGCCGGACACCTCCTATCTGGCCAACACCGACGACATCTATGTCTCGCCCTCGCAAGTGCGCCGTTTCAACCTGCGCACCGGCGACACCATCGAGGGTGAGGTGCGCACGCCCAAGGACGGCGAGCGCTATTTCGCCTTGACCAAGTTGGACAAGGTCAACGGAGAACCGCCCGAGGCGCTCAAGCACAAGATCATGTTCGAGAACTTGACGCCGCTGTTCCCGAACCAACCCTACAAGCTCGAGCGCGATATCAAGTCTGAAGAGAACCTCACTGGCCGGGTCATCGACATCATCGCGCCGATCGGCAAGGGCTCGCGCGGGCTGATCGTGGCCCCACCCAAGTCGGGCAAAACGGTGATGCTGCAGCACATCGCCCACGCCATTACCGCCAATTACCCGGATAGCATCCTCATCGTCCTGTTGATCGACGAGCGGCCCGAGGAGGTGACCGAGATGACGCGCACGGTACGCGGTGAGGTGGTGGCCTCCACCTTCGACGAGCCCGCGAGCCGCCACGTCCAGGTCGCCGAGATGGTGCTGGAGAAGGCCAAGCGCCTGGTGGAGCACAAGAAGGATGTGGTCATCCTGCTCGACTCCATCACGCGGCTGGCGCGCGCCTACAACACCGTACAGCCGGCCTCCGGCAAGGTCTTGACTGGCGGGGTGGACGCCAATGCCCTGCAAAAGCCCAAGCGCTTTTTCGGTGCCGCGCGCAACATCGAGGAGGGGGGCAGCCTCACCATCCTGGCCACCGCCCTCATCGACACCGGCAGCCGCATGGACGATGTGATCTACGAGGAATTCAAGGGTACCGGCAACTTGGAGATCCATCTCGACCGGCGCATGGCGGAAAAACGCGTCTATCCGGCCATCAACGTCAACCGCTCCGGCACCCGCAAGGAAGAGCTGCTGATCAAGCCAGAGATCCTGCAGAAGATCTGGGTGCTGCGTAAGCTGCTCTATCCGATGGACGACCTGGAAGCGATGGAATTCTTGCTCGACAAGATCCGCGCCACCAAGGACAACGACGCCTTCTTCGACTCCATGCGCCGCGGTTAACGTCAGCGCTTCCAGGTCATGCCCCGCTTCGGGGTCGCATCCCCGCCTCGGCGGGGCCCCTGCTCCGCCCTACGCGGGGCTACCTTCCAGCGATGGAATCCCCGCTCCACAAGATCCGCGCCACCAAGGACAACGACGCCTTCTTCGACTCCATGCGCCGCGGTGAGATACACGAGGTTGACCGGTAGGCCCGACGTCAGTCGCGACCTGCGGCGGGCAAGAGACGACGTGTCTGGGCTTACGCCGTTCCTGCAGCTTGGATGGATCTCTCACCAGGGGGGAAGGAGGTGTCCGGTCCGTTCCTCTCGGAGCGATGAGCTTTGCCAGCGCGGTCCACTCCTGCCGCGATCAGCGGCCGCTCACACCGCTACCCAGCCCTTCGCCGTCATCGGCTGCCCGGATGAGGGTGCCCACCCCCTGGTCGGTCATGATCTCCAGCAGCAAGGCATGTTCGACGCGGCCGTCGATGATATGCACCGCCTTGACACCGCTGCGGGCGGCTTCCAGCGCCGAGGCGATCTTGGGCAGCATGCCGCCGGAGAGGGTGCCGTCGGCGACCATTTCATCGATTTTCCTGGGGGTGAGACCCGTCAGCAGATTGCCCTCACGGTCGAGTACGCCGGGGGTGTTGGTCAGCAGCACCAGCTTTTCCGCGCGCAGGACCTCGGCCAGCTTACCCGCGACGACGTCGGCGTTGATGTTGTAGGTCTCACCCTGCTCGCCCACGCCGATGGGGGCAATGACGGGGATGAAGTCCCCGCTGTCGAGGAAGGCGATCAGGCTGGGGTCGATGGCAGTAATCTCGCCGACCTGGCCGATGTCGATGACGTCGCCGGGTTTCTCCTTTGACGGCATCATGAGCTTGCGGGCGCGGATGAAACCGCCATCCTTGCCGGTCAGCCCCACGGCCTTACCGCCGGCCTGATTGATGAGGTTGACGATCTCCTTGTTGACCTGTCCGCCCAAAACCATCTCGACCACCTCCATGGTCTCCGCATCGGTCACGCGCATGCCCTGAACGAACTCACCCTTTTTGCCGACGCGCTTGAGGAGTTCCTCGATCTGTGGCCCACCACCGTGCACCACCACAGGGTTGATGCCCACGAGCTTGAGCAACACCACGTCGCGGGCGAAGGCGGCCTTCAGCACCGGGTCGGTCATGGCGTTACCGCCGTACTTGATCACTATGGTCTTGTCCCAGAAGCGCTGGATGTAAGGCAGCGCCTCGGCAATGACCTTGGCTTTCTGCTGTGGGGTGAGCTGGGTCAGGGTCATCATGGGGCCTCGGGTACTGTGATGATGAGATTATCCCAGATCGCGCACCACCGGCGGCGTGCGTGTCACAATAGTTTCACGTAACCGTCATAAGATTCCGGCCGATCCCATATGAGCGTGCAAGGTAGGCCCATGTCCGCAACCATCCTGGTGGTCGAAGACGAACCCGGAATCCAGGAAGTCCTCAAGTTCAACCTCGGGCAACACGGCCATGACGTCCTGGTGGCGCCAGACGCCGAAGAGGCGCTCAAGCTGTTGCGCGGGGCCCTGCCGGATCTGATCCTGCTCGACTGGATGCTGCCGGGCATGTCTGGCATCGAGCTTGCCCGCCGGCTACGCGCTGACCCGCGGCTGAAGAACGTGCCCATCATCATGCTCACCGCGCGCACGGAAGAGCGGGACAAGGTCTTGGGCCTCGACACCGGGGCGGACGACTACATCACCAAGCCCTTCAGCCCACGTGAGCTGATGGCGCGCATCAAGGCGGTGCTGCGCCGGCGCGCCCCGCAGATGACCGAAGACCCGGTGGAGATCGCGGGTCTACGGCTCGACCCCGTGAGTCACCGTGTGTTCGGCAACGGCACCCCGCTGGAACTGGGGCCGACAGAATTTCGCCTGCTGCACTTCCTGATGACCCACCCCGAGCGCGTCTATACCCGCTCGCAGCTACTCGATCACGTCTGGGGCGATCATGTCTTCGTCGAGGAGCGCACCGTGGACGTGCACATCCGACGGCTACGCAGCGCCCTGGAGCCCACGGGACACAATCGGCTGATCCAGACCGTGCGCGGCTCCGGCTATCGTCTGTCGACGACCTGATCTACAATCGGCTCGCTCCTTACCGCCGCGCCCAGTCATGTGGCCTTATTGGTGGCCGGCCCTGGCCTACCTCCTGGGCCTGTTCTTCCTCAGTCTGATCGCCTGGCAGATCTTCGACGCGACAGCGGGCTTGCTGGTCGTCTGTGCCGGGCTCGCCCTCAAGCTCCTGCAACATCTATTTCAGCTACGCCGTCTCGCCGCCTGGCTGGCGGATCCGTCCCAGCCAGCACCACAAGCCCTTGGAATATGGGGTGACGTCTTCTACCGCCTGGCCAGGATGGTGCACAGCCACAACGCGGAGCGCGCCCGCAGCCAGGCCGATCTGCGGCAGTTGCTGCAGGCCACACGCCTGCTGCCCGACGGCGTGGTCATCCTAGATAAGCAGCAGCGGATCGTCTGGTTCAACCAGGCGGCCCAAGACCATCTCAATCTGCAGGATCCGCGCGATCTGGGCCAGTTCATCGGCTATATCGTGCGCAATGCGGCCTTCAACGCCTGGTTGAATGGCCCGCAGGACGAGGCCGGCTTCACCATGCCAGCCGTGACCGATGCGGAACGCACCCTGACCTTGCGCTGGGTGCCGCTGCCCCCCGAACAGAAGATGCTCCTCAGCCATGACATCACCGAACTGGCGCGCGTGGATGCCATGCGCCGCGACTTCGTGGCCAATGTCTCCCACGAGCTGCGCACCCCGGTGACGGTCATCGTCGGTTTCCTGGAGGCCTTCGCCGACATGGATGAGCCGGATCCCGAACAGTTCAAGCGACATATTCAGCTCTTGCACGAACAGGCGGAACGCATGCGGCGCCTATTGGACGACCTGTTGACCCTGGCCCGTCTAGAATCGGACACCGAGATGGCGGACGAGGCGATCGATGTGGCCACCCTCGCGCGCAGCCTCGTGCAGGAGGCCGAAGGATTGAGCGGGGGACGCCACCGCATCGTCCTCGAATTGCAGAGCGCGGCTGGCATCAAGGGCAGCCCCAAGGAGATCCACAGCGCCTTCAGCAACCTGGTCTCCAACGCCGTGCGTTACACGCCGCCTGGGGGCGTCATCACCCTGCGCTGGCGCGACAATGCCAGCGGCGGCGCCGAGTTCTCGGTCACCGATACCGGCGAGGGCATCGAGGCGCAGCACATCCCGAGGCTCACAGAGCGCTTCTATCGCGTCGACCGCGGCCGCTCACGCGCCACCGGCGGCACCGGTCTCGGGCTGGCCATCGTCAAACACGTACTGCAGCGCCACCAGGCGCATCTGCGCATCGAGAGCACCGTCGGCAAAGGCAGTACCTTCACCGCGGTGTTCCCCGCCGAGCGGATCATTCCGGCGGCGTCAACAAGGCCGCCAGCGTCCGTTCCAGCCGCCGCCTGAGGTCTTCGCAGCCCTCCGCTGGCGAGCGCGGCAGACGGCGGGCAGCGGCCCAGATCGGGTCGGGGAAGTGCCGGTCGTCGTGGAATCGCGGGATCACGTGCCAGTGTAGGTGCGGCACCTGGTTGCCCAGACTGGCGAGGTTCACCTTGTCTGGGTTGAGCGCCTCACGCAGCGCGCCCTCGGTGGCGAACACCACGGCCATCAGGCGCTGCCGTTCGTCCTCGGGCAGATCGGTCATCTCGCGCACATGGGTGTTGAGGATGACGCGGCAATAGCCGGGGTAGTCTGGATCATCGACCCAGATGACACGGCAGAAGTCGTCGCGCCAGAGCACAGCCTCGCCGTGCGCCGCGCACAGTGGACACGTGACTTCCATCAGACTCAATCCGCCCACAGCCCCGCGAGCGAAAAGCTCACGGCGTCGAAGGGCGGCAACTGCACGCGGTCGTCCTCCTTCAGCGTCGCGATCAGGACCCAGCGGCCGTCCTGGTTCTCATACGCCTCCAGCGTGCGCAGCTCGGGGTCCACCAGCCAGACATGTCCCACCCCCCAACGCGCATAAAGCGGCAGCTTCTCACTGCGGTCGAGGCGAGCGGTCGCCGGCGACAGGATCTCCGCCAGCCAGTCCGGCGCCAGCTCGAACCACGCCGTCTGCGGCAGCCGCGGCAGCCGCTCCCGTCGCCAGCCGGCGAGATCCGGCACGACGATGTCGCCGCCGAGGTGGATCTCCGGCTCGTCCAGGATCCACCAGCCACCAGGGCCGCCACGGCCTTTGTGGAAAGGGCCGACGAGTTCGTCACCCAGGTTGGAATAGGCGAGGGCATGCTTGGGTGCCGGCCGCGGATGGGTGATGAGGCGACCATTGAGGATCTCGCCCACCAGATGTTCCGGCAGGGCGAAGAGGTCTTCGTAACGCGCAGGGTGTCGCACCGCCAAACCCATGTTCACCCCCTCTGTCTCAGTCTGCCCACAACCCCGCGAGCGAAAAGCTCACCGCGTCGAAGGGCGGCAACTGCACGCGGTCGTCCTCCTTCAGCGTCGCCAGCAGCATCCACCTCCCGCCCTGGTTTGCATAGCCCTCGAGCGTGCGCAGCTCGGGGTCCACCAGCCAGACATGTCCCACCCCCCAACGTGCATAAAGCGGCAGCTTCTCACTGCGGTCGAGGCGAGCGGTCGCCGGCGACAGGATCTCCGCCAGCCAGTCCGGCGCCAGCTCGAACCACGCCGTCTGCGGCAGCCGCGGCAGCCGCTCCCGCCGCCAGCCGGCGAGATCCGGCACGACGATGTCGCCGCCGAGGTGGATCTCCGGCTCGTCCAGGATCCACCAGCCACCAGGGCCGCCCAACCCCTCATCGAACGGCCCGACGAGTTTGCCGCCCAGCATCGAATGAGCACGCGCATGCCTGGGTGCCGGCCGCGGATGGGTGATGAGGCGGCCATTGAGGATCTCGCCCACCAGATGTTCCGGCAGGGCGAAGAGGTCTTCATAACGCGCAGGCTGTCGCACCGCCAAACCCATGTTCACCCCCTCTGTCTCAGTCTGCCCACAACCCCGCGAGCGAAAA
>CALAMX010000023.1 GCA_937925755.1 uncultured Burkholderiales bacterium | reverse complement strand
CGCCCCTTCCGCCTTGATCGCCTTGAGCACCGCTGCAAGCTCGCGCGCCTCGAAGCCCGCCGCATTCCAGTCGGCATATACCGCCGTGGGCTTGAGCAGCCCGGCCGCCACCGCGACCCCGACCACACCCGCCGCGCCGGCGCTCTTCAGCACCTGTCTACGCTGTTTGTTCATCGATTCTCTCCTTCACATCCATGGTTGCTCACACCACCCTTGGGTGGATGGTATCCTGGGCAACGGCCCACCTCTTACAACACGGTACCGGCCATTCGTGCCTCAAGCACGTTCGTCACGATCACCGTGGGCACGCTTGGCCGACGGTTGCAAATACTAACGCAACCGCAAAAAAAGAAAAGCGCCAGGGGCGTGTCAGCGGAGACCGGAGACGAATTCAGCCACCGCCCGCATCTCTTGGTCGGTCATCCTACGGGCGATCACCCGCATCATGCTGCCGCCATCGTTGGCGCGGTCGCCGCTGCGGAAATGCTTGAGTTGGGTCTCCACGTAACGGGCATGTTGACCGGCCAGACGCGGAAACTGGACGGGGATGCCGGCACCGTTGGGTCCATGACAGGAGGCGCAGGCGGGCACACCGCTGCCGGGATTGCCGCCGCGGTACAGGCGCTGCCCAGCCGCCACGAGCTGCGGATCCTTGGCCAGACGCGGTTTGGGTTGCTGGGCGGCGAAATAGGCACCCAGGTTGAGCATATCCTCGTCGCTCAGGCCCAGCACGTTGGGGGCCATGATGGCGTTACGGCGCGCGCCCGATTTGAAATCGTGGAGCTGTTTGGTGATGTATTCGGGGTGCTGGCCGGCCAGGTTGGGATAGGCCGGGTTGGTGCTGTTGCCGTCGTTGCCGTGACAGGCGCCACAGACCTCGTTGACGATCTTCTGCGCCTTGGCCGGGTCGCCGCGCGGGGCTGAAGCGGGGGCCGTGGCTGCCCATGTCGAGGTTGCGGACATGAGCGCGAGCAACAGGACAGGACGAAGACGCATGAGTAGGCTCCCGAAGCAGAATGCAGGGTCAACGTACCGCTGCATTCTAGCCGGGACGCTGCTAGTATGCCAAGTTCACGGGATCGAACTCCGTTTGTGCTCAACGCAAGCTTCCATCTCTCCGCCGCCCAGTTGCGCGGCCTGCCCGACGACAGTGTAGCCGAGGTGGCCTTCGTCGGCCGCTCGAACGCCGGCAAGTCGAGCGCCATCAACGCGCTTGCCCACCAGAAGCGGCTCGCCTACGTCAGCAAGACACCGGGCCGCACCCAGCACTTGAACTACTTCCGCGTCGCGCCCGGGCGCTATCTGGTGGACCTGCCCGGCTATGGCTTCGCGCGCGCACCGCTCGCTCAGCAGCGGTTATGGCAGGCCCTGGCGGGGGACTATCTGCTCCAGCGCACGAGCCTGCGCGGTCTTCTCCTGATCATGGACAGCCGCCACCCTCTGACCGAACTGGACCGGCAATTGCTCGCCTGGTGGCAGGTGACTGGCAAGCCGGTGCACATCCTGCTGTCCAAGGTCGACAAGCTCTCGCGCAGCGCCGCCCTGCTGGCGCTCAGACAGGTACAGGCCTATCTGGCCGAGCAAGGGGTCGCGGGGCAGGCCCAGCTCTTCTCGGCGACGCGCCGTATCGGTTTGGAGGAGGCGGAGGCGCAGGTCCGTGCCTGGCTTGGGCTGCCGCTGGACAAAAAAAACCCGGCTCAAGGGGACAAAGCCGGGTCAAATGAGCCCTAACTTTGCGTTAAGGCACCCGCTCAGGGAGGAGAAGCGGGAGACGAAGCGACTCGTCTTGAGTCGTAGAGCGATTCTCGTTCCAAAAAGTTCCCGTGGCAGGGCCGGCACTGTATGCTTACCCGGTCTAGCGCACGGATGAATGCCATGTTCGATCTCGCCAGCTTCCCGAAAAAGCGCATGCGCCGCATGCGCCGCGATGAATTCTCCCGCCGGCTCATGCGCGAGCACCGGCTCGATCCCGCTGATCTAATCCTGCCGGTGTTCGTGCTCGATGGCGACGGGCGCGAGGAGGCAGTTCCTTCCATGCCAGGTGTCAAACGCCTGAGCCTGGATCGGCTCTATCGCGTGGCCGAAGAAGCCTTGAATCTGGGCATCCCCGCGCTGGCGTTGTTCCCGGTGATCGACCCGGCCCTCAAGACGCCGGGCGCGGAGGAGGCCTACAATCCGCAGGGGCTCGTGCCGCGAGCGGTCGCTGGTCTCAAGGCACGTTTCCCGGAGCTGGGCGTGATCACCGACATCGCCCTGGACCCCTACACCAGCCATGGTCAGGACGGTCTCATCGACGCGACCGGCTATGTGCTAAACGACGAGACCATCGCCGTGCTGACCCGCCAGGCCGAGGCGCATGCTGCCGCCGGAGCCGACGTGGTGGCACCCTCCGACATGATGGATGGACGGATCCGGGCCGTGCGCGAGGCCCTGGACAGCGCCGGCTTCATCCACACGCGCATCCTGGCCTACTCGGCCAAGTATGCCTCCAACTTCTATGGGCCGTTCCGCGATGCGGTGGGCTCTGCTGCCAACCTGGGCGCCGGCAACAAGTACACCTATCAGATGGACCCCGCCAACAGCGACGAGGCCCTGTGGGAGGTGGGGCTCGACCTGCAGGAGGCCGCCGACATGGTCATGGTCAAACCGGGTATGCCCTACCTGGACGTGGTCTGGCGGGTGAAACAGACCTTTCGTGCCCCCACCGTGGTCTATCAGGTCTCCGGCGAATACGCCATGCTCAAGGCGGCGGTGCAAAACGGCTGGCTGGATGAGCGTGCCTGCGTGCTGGAGGCGCTCACCGCCTTCAAACGCGCCGGGGCGGACGCCGTGCTCACCTACTTTGCCCTCGACGCCGCCCGCTGGTTGCGCACGGCCTGATTTACTTGGCCTGATCCGTCTTGCAGGTCTTGATGCCGAAGGGCAGATAGACCGGGCACCAGCCGATCGCGCCGGTGGCGAGCGGCACCACGCCGATCCAGGCCCAGTCCGGCCCACCCGTGGCGGCCCAGACGATGAGGGCAAGGCCGACGACGATGCGCAATACGCGGTCGATACCACCAACATTGGTCGTCATGGCGAACTCCTGATGTCACTGACAGTAAAATCGTATTCTACCGCTGGAGTGCCGCGTTGTCGGTGACCTAGGTTACACTGGCGGCAGGGCGGCGGCGATGGCCTGAATGCGAGCGGCGCGGATGGCAGCAGGGACGCTGGCCGGCGGCAGTCCTTGGGCGATGGCACCAGCATCCACGTCACGCGCTGCCGCGAGGGCGGACTGCAAACGTGCGGCCTGTGGGTAGGGCCGCGTCTCCCAACCTGGCCGCCCGTGATAGTCGGCCGCACAGGCGGCAAGAAAGTCGCGCAGACGCTCCGGCCGGCGCAGGGCATCACAGTGTTGCAAAAGATCAAGCAGCCCCGCGGCGTCCAGCCGGTCGGCCTGATGGGCAAGTCCATGCCAACGGGCCACCGTGAGGGCTAGCTCGCGGCATTCGGCCGGCACGCGCAACCGCGCGCTCACCGCCCTGACCGCCTCGAGTCCGGCCGCCTCGTGTCCGCTGTGGTCTGGCCAGCGGCCGGGCGGGGTGAGACCCTTGCCCACGTCGTGCAGTAAGGCCGCGTAGCGCACGGCAAGACTGTAACCCGCACCCGCCGCCCAGTCGAGCACGCGCAGCAGGTGCGCGCCGGTGTCGATCTCGGGATGGCTCGTCGGGTCCTGCGGCACGCCGAACAGGCGGTCGATCTCGGGCAGTAGGCGCGCCAGCGCCCCGCACTCGTGCAATGTCTGGATCATCCGCGCGGGCCGCACCTCCATGAGCCCGCGCGCGAGCTCCTGCCATACACGCTCGGGCACCAGGGCGTCGACCTCGCCCGCCGTGACCATCTGCTGCATGAGGGCGAGGGTCTCGTCCGCCACGCGGAATTCAGGGAAGCGGGCGGCAAAGCGCGCCACGCGGAGGATGCGCACCGGGTCCTCGGCAAAGGCCGGTGAGACATGTCGCAACACACGCGCCGCGAGGTCGGACTGGCCGCCGTAGGGGTCGATGATGCGGCCATCGGCGTCTTCGGCCATGGCATTGATGGTGAGATCGCGCCGGCACAGGTCCTCCTCCAGGGTCACTTCGGGCGCGGCGTAGACCTTGAAACCCTTGTAACCGCGCGCGGTCTTGCGCTCGGTGCGCGCCAGGGCGTATTCCTCCTGGGTCACCGGATGCAGGAAGACGGGGAAATCCCTGCCGACGGGGCGAAAGCCCAGGGCCGTCATCTCCTCGGGCGTGGCCCCCACCACCACGTAGTCGCGGTCCTGCACCGGCAGACCCAGTAGGCGGTCGCGCACCGCGCCGCCAACGACATAGACGCGGATGTGTGGGGGGAAGACGGGGTGGGAGGCGCGCGCCATGATCTCACGCCGGATGCGCGGCTGCCACCCTCCTGGCTAGCGCCGCGCCTGCGCGCGATAGCGCTCGTAGCCGCAGTGCGGGCCCGTGCCGCGCAGGTAGTCGATGACCGCCTCGAGTGCGGTCGGCTGACCGAACAAGGCGGGAAAGCCCTCGGGACAGACGTTATCGCTGAGCATGGCGTAATAGTTGTCCCGTGTCATCAGCTTGCGGCCGGGCTTGAGCTCCATGAGTCGGGCAAACAGATAAGACTGCGAGCGGTCGAGGGGGATGATCCAGCGTTTGAGCCCAAGCGTCTGCGCAGTCAGCCGCACGAGCGCTTCCAAGGTATAAACGCGGGGACCGCACAGGGGGTAGACCTGCGCATGGGTCTCAGGCGCATCGAGGGCGGTGACGAAGGCGCGTGCCACGTCGAGGACATAGACCGGTTGGAAGCGCGCCCAGGCCCCGGCCAAGGGGACGACCGGCGCGAGCCGAAGCAGGTCGGCGAAGAGCGTAAGGAAGCTGTCGCCCGGGCCGAAGATGACCGAGGGCCGGAAGGCGGTCACGGCAAGCCCTTGGGCCTGGCCGATCGCCATCACCTCGGCCTCGCCGCGGGCCTTGGTCTGCTGATAGACGCTTTGCGAGGCGGAGTTGGCACCCAAGGCGCTCATGTGCAGCAACCGTTGCACGCCGGTCTCGACACAGGCCTGGGCGATGCCGCGCGGCAGCTCGACATGGGCGCGTTCGAATTCGACGGGCGTGCCGTGCAGGACCCCCACCAGGTTGATCACCGCATCCTTGCCGCGTAGGAGCTCGCGCAGGGTGCTGGGGTCATCCACATCGGCCTGAAGCACCTCGACGGTGGGCAGAACGGCCAGGTCCATGACGCGCTGGCGCCGCCGGGTGGGGACCCAGACGCGGCAGCCGCGCGCCGCCAAGAGACTGACGAGGTGGTGGCCGACGAAACCACCACCGCCGATGACACAGACGTTCTGGTGTTTCATGTTGGGCGAGTGTCGTTGTCGATGGTGGCTGATTGTAACCTCGGCCGCCCCTTGCGCAGACGGCTAAGGACACTCTGCATAACCCGGCGACCGGGATTGAGTGCCCGGAGCTGCCGGATGCGAGACGTCTCATCATGATGCCACGCCGCCCACCGTGTTGGTCGCGACTTTCGTCGCTCCTACAGATGATGATGCCACACCACCTGCCGCGCTCGCGCCTCGGGTAGGAGCGACGAGAGTCGCGACATGTCGTGGTATGCATCCCGTCGGTCGTTGTTGGTTGTTGTTAGTCGCGACTTTCGTCGCTCCTACAGGTCGCTCCTACGAGATCGGCACGGCAGGCCGTCGTTTCGGCGTAGGCGAACCCGCCATCCGGCAGGTTAAGCGAGCGAAAGCGAGCGGCCGAAGCCAATACCGCGTAACGAAATCGAGCGCCCGCGCAGCCAGTAATGCAGAGCTTCCCTAACCTTCGCCGCCCGATTTCTCCGCCATTTTCACCCGGGCCGCCGGCCGCGCGGGCACCACGCCGAGTCGGTCGCGCAAGGCGGTGTGTGCAAGCCCCAGGCGCTGACTGTAGTGCATGGCGTTGGCCATGACCTTCTTGACGTATTCACGCGTCTCCAGGAAAGGAATGGTCTCCACGTAGATCGCCCCTTCGAGCGGTTCGGAAGCCTGCCATTGGCGCGCGCGGCCGGGCCCGGCGTTGTAGGCGGCAGTGGCCAGCACGGGCGAGCCCTGCAACTCGTCCAGGACACGCTTGAGGTAGTAGCTGCCGAAGCGCAGGTTGGTCTCTGGGTGATACACGTCGAGCCGGCTGCGGCGTGGCACCCCGAGCTGGCGGGCGATCCAGTCGGCGGTGGCGGGCATGATCTGCATCAGGCCCTGGGCGCCGACGCGCGAGCGGGCCTGGGCCACGAAACGCGACTCCTGGCGCATGAGCCCGTAGATCCAAGCCTCGTCGAGACCAAACTCACGCGCACGGGCCTGGGCCAGGTCACGGTAGGGCGTCAGGTAGCGCAGGTCGAAGTCGTGCAGCTCGCGCGTGCGTTCGGCGGTCATGATGGCCCGGTCGTACCACTGTCGTCGCCGCGCAAGCTCGGCTGCGGCGAGCAGGGTGACGTCGTCGGCCTCACGCAGGGCCCAGTCCCATTCGGCCACTGCATTGGCCATAAGCCCGATTTCACGCAGCAGCAACGCCCGGCGGATACCCGGCAAGGCGGCCACCCGCCCGACCTCCTCGTCGGCCACCCGATAATCGGCCGCCCGTGTCTCCAGACGCACCGGCAGCTCCTCTTGCGCGAGCAGACCGTAGTAATGGTGTTCGCGCGAGAGAAGGGCAAAGATCTGATTGGCCTGAAACCCGGCACCCAGGGCCTTGTGGGCGCGGCCGCGCCAGTAGCGCCACACGGGTTCTTCCTGCATCTCGGGCGGCATGGCGAGGATGGCCTGCAGCAGTTCCGCCCAGTGACCGGTGCGCAGATGGGCGCGCGCCCGCCAGGCATGCTGTGTCTCGGTGAGCGCGTTGCCGGCGCGGGCAAACCAGTCGCGCGCTCGGTCGTCGTGAAGGCGGGCCGCCTGCATGGCGAGCTGCCCCCAGCCATGGCGCTGCTCCTTTGGACCGAACTTGTCCTGATGCGCTTCCCAGAGCTGCGCTGCGGCATCGAGGTCCCGCTTCGCCAGTTGCATCAGGGCATATAGGGCCACCTCGGCCTGGGCACGGTTGTCTACCGCGGCCGCCAATACGCGCTCCGGGGCCTGCCCCGCGAGGGTCAGCGCTTCAGTGACCGGGCGCTCATTGTGTGGGAGCTGGACGAGCAACTCGCGGGCAAGCCGCAGGTTGTTCGCATCGAGGGCGAGACGCAGACGGGCGTAGCGATCCTCGGCGGTTAGGACGCCCAGTTCGAAAAGCCGGGCGAACAGACGCTCGCAACCCGTGGGTCGGTCGCTGCCGCTGCGATACAGCGCGAGCACGGCCTCGCGGGAGGGTCGCAGGCCCCGCTCCAGACCTGCCCGCAGATCCAGGCATTGCAGCTCCTGATCCTTGCGCTTGAGTTGTGCGGACCAGCCCTCGTAGGCCGGCCAGTCCTCGCGCCGCGCCGCCTCACGCGCCAGGTCCGCACGCAGGGCCTCGGCCAGCAGGCTGTCCGGATGCTGCTGGATGAACTGGAGCCGGGCGTTGAGGTTGTTGTTGTTTGCACGCAACCGCCAGAAGCTGAGGTAGGGCTGCAGCAGGTGGTCGTCCGGCAGCTTACGCGCGTGCTGCTCGAAGCGGTCCATGCGGCCCTTTTGATAGGCCTCGCGCGCGGCGAGGAAATCCTTTTCCCAAGCCGCCATGGCCGGGGTGAGGAACAGCACCCAGACAAGCGCGCCGATCAGACCGCGCCGGTTTGGGCCCGGCCTGCACCCGGAGGTTGTTGTCGTGAATGCCGCTGGTTTACGAGAATGACGACTGCAGGAAAAGCCGAACACTGAGTAGGACGCAGGGCGGAAAACGCTGAATCTAACGCAAGCCGACCACTGCGTCCAAACGCCGTTGGACAGTCTACTCGGCCAGGCTCACCTGCACGCGCACACGCACCGTGTCGCCCGGGTCATAAGGCAAGAAGGCGGTGTACTCACGCCCCTGGTAGCGGTAGACCACATTATACCCGGTAAGCCGACGTTCCCACTGGTCGAGCACACGGCAGCGCTCTTCAAAGCGCGGCCGGCTCGTCACCACCCGCTCACCGCGCCCACCGTCGTTGTCCAAGTTGTCGCCGACGATGGCGCCTGTGGCCGCCCCGATGGCCGTGGCAACCGTCTTGCCCGTACCCTTGCCGACCTGATTGCCGAGGATGCCGCCGGCGATCGCGCCGATGATGGCACCACCGTAGGAACGCGTAGGTGCGCTGCTGTACTCGTAGCCGACCTGCTCGGTCCAGCACTCCCGGCGCGGGGTGTTGATCTCTTCATACACCGGCGTGCGTGCCACCACCCAGGCAGTGTCGTGGAAGCTGTCCTGGAACTCGCGCGCCTTGAACGGCGGCTTGGCGGCGGCTGGGGCGCTCGTGGCGAGCCCCGCCACCAGCGCGGTAGCGGCCAAGGTGCGAGTCATCTTGATGCGGTTTGCTTTCATGTCGATCTCCTTTCGCTGCAAATCGGGTTCGGATTGGCGGTCAACGTCGGCCGGGCCACTCACGCGGCCCCTGGCGGCGCTCGAAACCGCGCCCGAAGCCGCGCGTGTCGTCCTCCCCGCGCCCATCGCGTTCATCCATCAGCGGGCCACGACGCTCATCCCCATCGCGGCCGCGCTCCCAGCGCTCGCGGCCGGCTTGCTCGCGCCAGTTCTCCAGGATCTCGCGCCGGCGCAGTTCGCGCTGCTCGGGCGGCAGCTCCCGCAGGCGCTCGCGGAACGCCTGGCGCAGTAGGGCCTGTTCCTCGGGCGAAAGACGCTCCCAGCGCTGCAGCAGTTGCCGCCGCTCCTCAGCGGAGAGCTGTGCCAGGCGCAGGGCGGACTCTGCCCAGCCAGGCTGACCCCCGCTCGCCAACACCGGCCCCGTGGCCAGAGCCAGCAGGGCGAGTGAGACAGACAGGATGGATTTCGCTTTCATCGCATTTCTACGTTTGACACTTTGCAGCTTAGGTGGGGCCGGTTTCCCGAGCGTTTCTCCCTAGGTTAAATTTGTAACAGACTGTTTCCGGGAACGACCATGCACAACACGCCACACATCCTGGTGGTGGACGATGATGCCGGTATCCGCGACCTCCTGCGCGAGTACCTGAACCAGCAGGGCTACCGTGTAAGCGCCGCGCGCGACGGCGCGGAGATGGACGCCGAGATCGGGCGCGAACGGCCCGATCTGGTGGTGATGGATCTCATGCTGCCAGGCGAGGATGGCCTTAGTCTCACCCGTCGGATCAAGGCCGGCGTGGGCTGTCCGGTGATCATGCTGTCGGCGCGCGGTGAGGACATCGACCGCATCGTCGGACTCGAGGTCGGTGCCGACGACTACCTGCCCAAACCCTTCAACCCCCGTGAGCTGCTCGCGCGGATTCGCGCCGTGCTGCGCCGCGGCCAGGATGCGCCAGCGCAGACCGCGCAGACCATGCGCTTCGGCGAGTTCACCCTGGACCTCGCCGCCCAGCGTCTCACCCGTGGTGACGTGGAGATACCGCTCACCCATGCCGAATATGCCCTGCTCAAGGTGTTCGTCGAACACCCCAACCGAGCGCTCTCGCGCGATCAGATCATGGATTGGCTCAAGGGCTACGAGCGCGACCCCTTCGACCGCTCCATCGACGTGCGGGTGACCCGCCTGCGCCGTAAGATCGAGCCCGACCCTGCCAACCCGATCTATATCCGCACGGTATGGGGAGAGGGCTATCTGTTCAACCCCAAGGGCAAGTGACTTGCCGCGCGGCGTGCCCACCTCCCCCCTGCGCTTTCACTTCTCGGCCCTACGTCCTCGCACCCTCTTCGGCCGCACCGCCGCCCTGCTGCTTGCCGCCTTTACCGTTCTGCTCGCCGTAACCTTGGCGGTGGTCTGGAACAAGGTGATCGAACCGCTCGCCTGGCGCACCGCCGACAACCTGGCCGGTCGCATGGTCCTGGCGGCGCAGACCTGGGTGGAGCTGCCACCGGAGACCCGTCCCGACTTCGAATTGGAGCTGTCTCTGCACCACGGCCTGGAGCTGGGTGCCGTACACGACCGCCTGCCGCAGCCGCTCGCAGGCGGCTACTTCGACCGTCTGGTGGCACGCGCCTTGAGCCAGCGCCTGCGCAGAACCATCGTCCTCAAACAAGGGCCTGATCCGGACTGGGCCTGGGCCGAGCTGACGGTGGGGGAAACCCTCCTGCGGGTGGGTTTCCTGCGCGAGCGCTATGCCCTCACTGCGCCCTGGGAGGCAGTGGCCGTGCTGCTCGCCGGTGCCCTGGCGCTCGTGGCGCTGGCCCTGGCGATGGTGCGGCAGACCAGCCTGCGCCTGCAGTTATTGGCACGCCATGCGCAGACGGTGGGCGAGGGCCGGCTGCCCGAACGACTGCCGGAGACCGGCGCCGAGGAACTCAGCCAGCTCACCCACGCCTTCAACCGCATGGCCGCAGCGGTGCAGGCCCTGCTGGAAAACCGCACCACGCTGCTCGCCGGCATCTCACATGACCTGAAGACGCCACTGACGCGCATGCGCCTTGCGCTGGCCATGCTGGAGGGGAAGGTGGAGGCGGCTCATCTGGAGCGGCTGGAGGCCGAGATCGACGAGATGCTCAAGCTCATCGACGACATGCTGGCTTTTGCCCGCTCCCTGCAGGCGGAGGCACCGCAGGTCGTCGAGCTCGCCGGGTTGATCGAGACACGGGTGGCCAAGGCGCGGGCGCTGGGCGAGGTACAATGGCAGAATCCCGGCCCTTGCACCTGGCCGGTGGCGCCCGCCGCCTTCAGCCGCATCGTCGGCAACCTGTTGGACAACGCCCTGCGCTATGGCGCCGGCCAAGCCGTGACGGTGGAACTGATCTGCGGCGCGGCCGAGGCGCGGGTACGGGTGCTCGACCGCGGCCCCGGCATCCCGGTTCAGGCGCGTGAGGCGGTGTTTCGCCCCTTCTACCGGCTGGAGGCCTCGCGTAGCCGCGCCAGCGGCGGTAGTGGCCTGGGTCTGGCCATCGCCCGCCAGCTCGCCGATGCCCATGGCTGGCGCATCGAACTCGCCGACCGGCC
>CALAMX010000022.1 GCA_937925755.1 uncultured Burkholderiales bacterium | reverse complement strand
CCGCGAGACGGAAGCGACCACAGGCACCGTCCAGATGCTGGCCGCGCTGGACCCCGCCAACCCCTACGGCGCGCTTCTCCCTTGGCCGGCGGCGGCAGTGCGCGACGCGACCCCAAGACGCTTGGCCGGCGCCTGGGTGGTGCTGGTCGACGGACGGCTGGCCCTCTACCTGCAACCGGGTGGGCACGCCCTCTTCACCTTCCCAGCGGAGCTCGACGCGCCGGACACCCAGATTCCACTTGCCATGGCAGCCCTGAAAGACCTTCCGCCCGGGGGGCGACGGCGTATGCGCCTCGCCCGAATCGATGGCGTCGCGGTCGAGGATTCTCCGCTCTATCCGCGCCTCATCGAACTCGGATTCGTTCGCGATTACGGCGGTCTCGTGTATCCGGACGACCACGGCATTACGGTCCTGGACTGAAATTCACCGCCCGAGCCCGGTTTTTTTTCTAAAGATCGTTAGCGGCGAGCCGATAATAGGCCATAACCCGGAAGCGACACGTCATGGCCACCGTCCTCGAGGCACCTGCGACGATCCACCAGAAGCTCGCGGCAGCCCGCCTACCTGCTCTGCCACAGGTCGTATTGCAGGTGATGCAGCAGTGCGAGGACGAAGCGGCAGGGTTGGCCGAGATCGCCGCCATCATCGGCCAGGACGCGGCCATCAGCGCGCAAGTCATGCGGGTGGCGCACACTCCCTACTACAATCGCGGTCGCACTCTGGCGAGCCTGAATCAGGCCCTGGCCGTACTGGGGACGCAGACCGTGCGACGCATCGCCCTCAACCAAGCGATCTTCGAACTGCTCGGTCGCTTTCAGGGAGCCGCCCGCGTCGATCTCGTCCGGTTCTGGTGCCATGCCCTGCTCTGCGCCCTGCTGGCGCAACGCATCGCCGGTGAACTGGCTTACCCCAGGGCCGAGGAGGCTTATCTGGCCGGACTCCTGCACGACATCGGGCGGCTTGCCTTGCTCGCCGCTGCACCTGAAGACTACGCCCCGTTGTTCGACAGCGACGAGGAGACGCTGCTGGCTGAGGAGCGTTCGCGCTTCGGCCTAACCCATGCCGAGGCCGGCGGCTGGCTCGCGGAGCGCTGGCGTCTTGCCCCCCTCTTCTGCGACAGCCTGCGCTACCACCACGAGGACGCCGCACGGGTGCGCGATGCCCACCCGCTCGTCCAGATCGTCCATCTGGCCAATCATATGTCCCGGCGGGGACTGGCCGATATCGATGCTGGCATCTGGGGTCTCGATACGGCACGGCTGGCGTCCCTGCTCGCCACCGCGCATGACACGCTCCGACAGAGTGCCGAGGCGTTCGGTATCCCGTTGAACGTCGCGGAACAGGCCATCGTCCAGTCTACGGCAGACACTGAGCCCGTGATCACAACCCTCGCCCAGGCCGCTGAACTCCGCTTGCTCGCCGGCAGCGCCTGCCATGAGGCCGCGTGCCAGGAGACGGAGCGCCAGGCCTTGCTGGCCATCGTGCGCAGTGCCGGCCTTGTCTTCGGTGCAGGTCGATCCGCCTGGCTCGATCTCTCCGATGGGAAGCTGTGTGGGGTCAGCCTGGATGACCAGGACGATCGCTTGCAGGAGATCCGTATCCCTCTGTCCGCAGCCTCCTCACGCGTCACCCAAGCCATGAAGCAACCCGTGATCCTGCTGGCCAGCGAGGCTGACCTGGGTCTGGCGGATCGGCACCTGCTTCACCTGTTGGCCTCTCCAGCCCTGCTATGCCTGGGACTCACCCATGCCGGCGAGTGCATGGGGATCCTGGTCCTCGCCCTCGACGCGGCCACCGCCGACGGCCTGCGTGTGCGCCAGACGCCGATGTCGAGCTTTGCCGCCGAGGCCGCTCGCTGCCTGGCCGCGGCGCGCGCACGGACACAGGCCCTGAGCGAGGCCCGAAATGCGGTCGAGGAGGCCCACCGAAGCCGGGTGCGTGAGGTGATGCACGAGGTGGCCAACCCGCTGGGGGTCGTCCACAACTATCTCGCCCTCCTGCGAGAGCGCTTGGATGGCGATGCCAGTGCCTCCGAGATTGACCTGATGCGCGAGGAGTTGCGCCGGGTGAGCGGCATCTTGGAGCAGCTCAGGCTGAGCGAGAGACCGGCCAGCGTGACGCTCGAGGCGCTTGACCTCAATGCCCTGATCCGCCAAGTTGTCGACTTCTGCCGTAAAGGTAAACCCGAGATGGCCCGGGTCGAGACGCATTACCGTCTGGAGGAGGCTCTGCCGCCCATTCGCAGCGACCGCAACAAGCTCAAACAGATCCTCATCAACCTCATCTTCAATGCCGTCGAAGCGATGCCCGGGGGCGGCCGTCTCATCCTCTCCACCGCCTACTGGCACAGCGGCCGGCAGCAGGGCCAGATCGAGGTGGGGGTGGAGGATACCGGGCCGGGCATCCCGGACGAGGTCCTGCAGCAGCTCTACAGCCCCGTCAGCACTCGCAAAGGGGGAACCCACGCAGGCGTGGGGCTCGCCATCGTCGGACGGTTGGTCGCAGAGCTCGGAGCGGTGATACAGTGCCACACAGGCGCGGGCACACGGTTCAAGCTGCTGCTACCCCTGCAAGAGGATCCGATGAGGGCTCAGGCGTGATTTACTGGGGCGACAAAAACGGTAACACGACTCAGGCTCAGGCCGACGAGCGGGCCCGTATCCTGCTCATCGAGGACGATCCCCGTTTCGCCGCCAGCCTGGTCTCGCTGCTCGCCAACGCCGGCTGGAGTGCCGAAACCTGTACCACCGGGAGCGCAGGACTCGCACGCCTGTTTGGGGAACCCTACGACCTGCTGCTGGTGGACATCAACCTGCCCGACATGAGTGGCCACGAGGTCGTGCGCGCGGTGCGCGACAAGGGCGACCGCGTGCCGGTGATGGTCATCAGCGGCGAGACCCAGATCGACGCCGCCATCGAGGCCCTGCGGCTGGGGGCGGCCGATTTCGTGCGCAAGCCGATAGAGCCGGCGTTCCTGCTCCACCGCATACGCACCGTGCTCAAGCAGCGCTGGCTGGAGCGCGAATACCGGTCCTTCCAGCTCCTGGTGAGCCAGTCGGAGCGCGTGCACCGCTTCCTGGTCGACAACTCGCCCGACATCATCTTCACCCTGGACGAACACGACTGCATCACCTTCATCAACGACCGGGTACAGGAGGCATTGGGCCTGAGCCGCCAGGGTCTGCTCGGCAGCCCGTTCCTGGAGCTCGTGCATGTCGATGATCGCGAGCGCACCCGCTACCTGCTCAGGGAGCGCAAGCGTCTGAGCCAGCACCAACAGCAGCTCAATGTACGGTTGGTGAGCACGGTCGATGCGCGGGGCTATCGCCATTTCCAGATCCTGCTGACCATCATCCCCGAGGGCAGCTGTGCCGCCCTTCAGGCCGGCGAACCCGTCGACTGCGATGCCGCCTGTTGCTACGGCGTGGCCCGGGATGTCACCGAACAGAGCGACGCCGCCCTGTGGGCGCACTACTACCTCAATCACGATGCCCTCACCGGCCTGCCCAACCGCCAGCTCTTCCGCGACCGCCTGGGCCTGGCCATCGCCCAGGCCAAGCGCAATCGCGAGCGCTTCGCTGTGCTCTACCTCAACCTCGACCGTTTCAGCGCGATCAACGACCTCTACGGCCATGCCCGAGCCGACGCCGTGTTGAAGGAGGTCGCCGCGCGCATCCAGCGTTGCTTGCGCGGTGGCGACACCTTGGCGCGTCTGGCTGCCGACGAATTCCTACTGCTCAACATGCCCATGGGCAACGAGGCGAGCATCAACGCCGTGATCGAGCGCATCGGCCAGGAGCTCGCCACCCCATTCCTGGTGGAGGGCAACCCGCACAAACTCACGCTGAGCACGGGGGTGGCCATCTATCCCGACCACGGCGACACGCCGGAGAGCCTGATCCGCCACGCCAACATCGCCCTCTACCACGGGCGACGCGCTGGGCCGGGGGGCTATGCCTTCTTCCAGGAGGCAATGCGCACAGACGTCGATCAGCGCCTGCAGATCGAACAGCAATTGCAGCAGGCCATCGACCGGGGTCAGCTGGAGCTCTACTTCCAGCCACAGGTAGACATCGTCAACCGGCGTCTGCGCGGCGTCGAGGCCCTGGTGCGCTGGAACCACCCGCAGCTAGGGCTGCTGCCGCCTGGGGAGTTCATCGCCGTGGCCGAGGAGACAGGCCTCATCATCCCGTTGAACAAATGGGTCCTGGGCGAATGCTGCCGTCTGATGCGCGCCTGGCTAGACCGCGGCATCGCCCCCCCACGGATCGGCGTCAACCTCTCACCCCGCTGCCTCGACCTGCCTGGCTTCGTCGACTGCTTCATGAGTACGGTGGACCTGCACGGTGTCCCGCCCGGGCGCATCGAGGTCGAGATCACCGAGAACCTGTTCATCCACGACCCCAGCGTCGTGGTCTCGCGGCTCAACGAGATCGCCGCGCGCGGGGTACGCATCGCCATCGACGACTTCGGCACCCAATACTCCTCCCTGGGCTATCTGCAGAAATTCCCCATCCATACCCTCAAGATCGACAAATCCTTCGTTTGGGAGATCGATCGGGATGCGAGCCAGCACACCATCATCAAGGCCATCATCTCGATTGGCCAGGGACTGGGCCTGGATCTGGTCGCCGAGGGGGTGGAGACCGAAGCGCAGCTGCGCTTCCTCCGCGAGCAGGGCTGCCGCGAGATCCAGGGCTATCTCATCAGTAAGCCGATACCAGCCCGACAGCTCGAAGCCTGGCTGAGCCAGGAAGGCCTCACCCCGAATCTACATGCGTGATGCGCTAGAGTGCCTGAGGGCGACACCGTTCACAAGCTAGCCCGCTATCTGGCACAAAGACTTTGCGGGCAGACCCTGACGGACGCCCGCCTGCGCGACCATCCCGGACACATCCTGAAGGGACGGCGCGTCGATGCGGTTCGAGCCCATGGCAAGCACCTCTTCATCGAGTTGGACGATGGCCGTCTCCTGCGCAGCCACCTGGGTATGACGGGCAGTTGGCATCACTACCGGACCGGTGATGCCTGGGAGAAACCCACTCACCAGGCTGCTATCCTCCTGCAGCTCGCCGACGAGGTCTTCGTCTGTTTCAACCCCATGCAGACCGAGGTCCTGCGGACCGGACAGAGGGGACAGCACACGCTCCCGACGGCGCTGGGGCCTGATCTGCTATCGCTGACACCGCCGTTTGACGAGCTGCCTGCACGGGCGCGCAGTCTGCTCCCGTCCGCTACCCCCTTGGCAGACGTGCTGCTCGACCAGAGGGTGGCCGCCGGGATCGGCAACGTCTACAAGTCCGAAGTTTTGTTCCTGCAAGGGCTGCACCCACTGTGCCCCCTCGAACAGACGACGGACGCGCAGCTCGTCGCCCTCTACCGCAAAGCGGTCGAGCTGCTGCGCGCCAACCTCGGCCCCGGCCCGCGCGTGACCCGGCGCCAGGCAGTCGCTGGTGGGCCGCTTTGGGTGTATGGACGCAGGGGCATGCCCTGTCTGCGCTGCGCAACACCCATCGTGCAGGCCCGCCTCGGCCGGCACCTGCGCTCGACCTACTGGTGCCCAGCCTGTCAGCCGCCGGCGGGCATTGCATCCCGACACCCTGACGGGGCCTGAGTGAGGGAATCAAGTTTTTCTTGGCGTGGCCGATACACGGCCTATGGCCCTGATCTTATCCATATGCCCTAAGGCGCATACCCACCGTGTTCGAACGCCGCAGCGTCTTGACCGGTAAGGCCGCGCTCGACGACCCCTATGCGGGGCTTCCTGCCGCCGATACCCTGCGCGAGATCGCCGAGATCCTGGCCGCGCGCATGGCCCAGCTGTTGCCCATCGCCTTGAGCTGCGCCGCCGCCAGCCTCAACCGGCAAGCGGCCGAAATACCGGATCTGGACAAACGGCTTATGAACATGGAGGCGGCCCGTCTCGCCCAACACCGCCTTAGCCAGCTGCCCGCGGACTTCAGGCGCCACTTCGACCGACTCCATCCCCGGGCCTGTCGCTACGATCCACTGCACCGGTTCGGTCTGCTGCACGAGATCGAGCCGGCTCAACTCCGGGTGGAGGACGATGCCGCTGCCCCTGAGACACTGGATGCCCGTGACCTGATCCAGGCTCTGCAGGACGGCTGCCAGCAACCCTTGCACGCCCTTCTGCATCGCTATCGCCGCCTGCTACAGGCGAGCGACCTTCTCGCGGCCGACCTGCCCATAGGTCCGCGCCTGATTGCCTCGGCGCTGGTGCGCGCCCTTGCCGAGCATCCCTCGCCCAACGCCCCCAAGCAGCGCCTGCTGCAGGCCCTGGCCGTGCACCTCCCAGAACTCATGCTGGCGGTGTACCTTGACCTGGACGTCTACCTCGGGTCTCAGCTCTCCGAACCGCCGACGAGTCTGTCGGCCTTGGCACCTGCGCTGCCAGAACTACCGGTGCCCCTGTCGCCTGAGGTACCTTCCCCCACCTCAGAAGATGCCGTAACACTGAGCCTAGAAGAGTCAGCCCCATCCCACAGGCACGCGCGCGAGGTCGTCAACGCGCGTCTGGCGGGTCAGCCCCTCCCCGAGGCCATACGCGGTTTCTTGGAAGAACACTGGCAGCGCTGGCTGGCCCACTGCCACCGACGACACGGGCCGGACAGCCCGGAATGGCGAGAGGCCATCGCAGTTATGGACGCCCTGATCGGCAGCCTTGCGCCCGATTCCAGCTTGGCGGCGCCGGCACGCCTGCGGCAGCTGCCGTCCCTGTTGCGGCAACTGCGCACCGGGATGGCGGCACTAGGCCTCCCCGCCGAAGTCCGCGACCGTTTCCTAGTGCAGTGGATGCAGGCCCAGACCGCGCTGATCGCCCCCCAGACGCCGCCCGTCACGCCCGCTGCCACGGAGGCCACTCCCGCATCATCGATCGCTGCAAAGCGTTCCAACAACCGTTCCGTCAGTCGCCGCTGAGGTGAAACCATGCACGAGATCCGGCAACACGCCCAAGCCAGCCACACCGCGACGACCGCCGTCGGACAGAGACGCGGCGGTGACATCCTGCCAAGCGCATCCTACATCACCCGGGCGCCGCTGCTCGACGCCAAGGGCCGTATCGTCGGTTACGAGCTGGGTGTGCGTCCGCAGGTACCGCTGCCGGTCCTGCCCGGGGCGCACACCCGCGCCCAGATCGAGGACGAAGCCCTGTTGAGCGCGGTGATAGACCTTGATTATCAGCAGGCCTTGGGCGACAAGCTCACCCTGCTTGCACTCTCGACGGCCGGCCTAGCCTCACCACTGTTGTCCCTGCTGCGGCCCGTGCGCACCCTGCTGGCCATCTCCGATCTCCTCCCCCAGGATGAGCTGGTACCCAGACTCATGCAGCGTCTGCAGGAGGGGTTCGGCCTGGTAGTAGAGGATATCGAGGGGTCCGTCCCCCTACTCCCTCCACTTCACATCCGTCGCTATGTACGCATCGACCTGCGCCAGCACAACGCCATGAGCCTGGGCCACAGCTCGGTGCGCGCACGCCAATGGGGCGCCCAAGCCCTCATCGCCCGCCATGTCGACACCTGGGAGCTGTTCGATGCCTGCCGCCGACTGGGCTTCGATCTCATGCAGGGCGAGTATTACCTGCATGCCCCGGCGAGCGCCGGCCGGCAGCTGCAGGCAGGTCGCGTAGTCGTCATGGATCTGCTCAACCTGGTGATGGGGCATGCCGACTTTCCGGTCATCGAGGCCAAATTCAAGCAGGATGCGGCCCTGTCCTACAAGCTTCTGCGTTACATCAACTCGGCAGCGGTCGGGCTGCGCCATCCGGTAAAGTCGATCGGCCAGGCGCTGGTCGTGCTGGGCCACGACCAGCTCTACCGCTGGCTCACCCTGCTGATGTTCGCCCATGCCGAGGGCGACCCGCGCAGCCGTACTCTGCTCAGACATGCCGTGGTGCGCGCCCGTCTCACTGAGCTCCTGGGTGATGGGCATATTCCCAAGGCCGAGCGGGGCGGTCTTTTCATTGTCGGCATCCTGTCCATGCTCGACAGCCTGTTGGGCCTGCCCCTGGCCCAAGCGCTCGACGGTCTGCAACTGCCCCCAAGCGTACTGGATGCCCTGCTGCACGACACGGGCCCCTATGCGCCCTACCTGCAGCTCGCACGGGCCTGCGAACAGTTCGACCAGGCAACGATCGCCGCGCTCTGCGACCAGGCAGGAATCACCGCTGACGCCGTCAACCTGGCCCATGTCAACGCGCTCATCTGGTCGGAGGGGCTGGCGGACTGAATCCCGACGGTAATCCTAGCCCTTTCGTTTCGGCAGACGCGCCGGGTGACGGCTCGCCCGGCCTCTCCGTTTGACCACCCTCACTCGCCCCGGCCGGCGCAGGGCCTGGCTCGGACCGTGGTCTGAAGATCCAGTCGCGGTAGCTCGCCGCCTCGGCAAAGCCTTCTTGGCTGGGGGTAAAGCCGCTCACCTTCAGTGGGACACCCCCGGACAGACTGTGCACACCGATGATGCCGCCTTGGGCGTCGCGGATGAGGCCCCACTCAGGCGCGCCGGTCATCGGGTCGGTGTAGATGCGGCGCAGGTGCCGTACAGTGTTGGGGAAGCGGGGGTCGAGGACGAGCGCTTCCAGCGTCTGCGGGTAGGACTTTTCAGGACCGGGACTCAGGCGGTGGTAGCTTTCCAGCGCCCGGCTGAACTGGGCGCCTATGAACAGCAGCTCGGCCTCTTTTTCGCGCTGGACTGCAGTCGACCAGACCTTGCCTAGCGCGGCCATACCGGTCCCGAGCCCGGCGAGCAGAAAGAGCAGCGCCAACATGACCCATCCGGCCTGAGCGTCAGCTATGGGAACCCGATACATGGCTTTGTTCACCACTCTGCGTACGGCGTCCCGTCCAGACCCGCGCCCTCTGCGCCGCTGTGCACATCCTGGACACCACTCCCCTCGTTGGGCGGTACCTCGAGCCAGGTGTCGTTGCGTTCGGTGATGGGATCGACCGGTACGGCGCGCAGATAGCGCTTGTCCACGAGGGTGGCGAGGTTCTCCGGCCAGCGCCCGGTGTCGGCGTGATACTGGTCGATGGCGTTGCGCATCGTCGCCAGATTCTCGCGCAGGACCGCCTCCTTGGAGCGTTCGACGTGCTGGAAGTAACGCGGTGCGGCCAGTGCGAGCAGGGTGGCGATGATGGCCAGCACCACCAGCAGTTCGACCAGCGTAAACCCGTTCGCCTTACTTTTCACGCAGCACCCCTCACCATTCCCGATAGGGAATGCCGTTGAGGCCAACCTTGTCGGAGAGCGAGTACACGTCGAAGACGTCGGCCCCCTCGCGCGGTTCGTCAGGGGTGCTGGCATAGCTGCGCTTGCCCCAAGTCTCGGCAGCCGGCACGCTTGCATCTGGGTACATGGGATCGCGCGGCAGGCGACGCAGGAAATAGATCGGCCGTCGCTGCGGATCGGTGATGTCGGGCACGCCGGCGACGAGGACCTCCAGATTGGGCGGATAGCCGGAGGCATCGGCCGGAGCTTGCACCTTCTTGTCCAGCACGGCCTGGTGATAGGCGTCGATGGCGCCGCGGATCTGGCGCAGGGCGAGCCTCAGCTCGGCCTCCTTCTGGCGCTGGGCGGTCACCTCGATGAGCGGTGCCGCGAGCCAGGCCAACACGCCGACGATGGCCACGGCGATGACCAACTCGATCAAGGTGAAGCCGCGCTGTCCGTGACTCATGGCCGGACGTTCGGCAGCCCTGGTATGGTCGGGCCGGGCAGCTCGGCCGGTGCAACGGGTGCGGCCTCCGGCACCTCAGGGCCAGGGGCCTCGGTCGGCACCGTCTCCGAAGCCAGGACACCGGCGCGGGGTGCAGATCTGCCCGGCCTAAGTAGCAACGGCCGGTCGGACACTGCGCCCTCCGTGCCGGCGAAGAACTCCGACTGGGCGAGCTCTGGTCGCTCCAGGTTACGCAGGATGCGCGGGGTGATGAGTAAGACGATCTCGGTCTTGTTTTTGTCATCCCGCTGGGTGGAGAACAGCCGTCCCAGGATAGGCAAATCGGACAATCCTGGTAGTCCGCTCACCCCTGAGCGTTCTTCATCCGAGATCAGACCGGCCAGCACCTGGGTCTCGCCGTCCCTCAGCCGGAGCACGGT
This sequence comes from uncultured Burkholderiales bacterium, assembly GCA_937925755.1. Lineage (GTDB taxonomy): Bacteria > Pseudomonadota > Gammaproteobacteria > Burkholderiales > Thiobacillaceae > JANWZL01. The sequence goes on along the minus strand of CALAMX010000022.1, from coordinate 6,537 downwards.
GTTGGCGGTGCGGCTGCCGATCTGGTAGGTCAGGCTGCCGCCGGCGCTCTTGACCTGCTGCACGATGTTGGACACCTCCAGACCCACCTTCATCGCTACCTCGCCCTGCAGATAGACCTGGGGCTCTACGTCAAGCTTGAGGCCAACGTCGAGATAGGAGACCGACTCTGAGGTCACGCCGGTGGCGGTGACGTTGGAGGTGATCACAGGCACCTTGTCGCCAATGTGGATCCTGGCCTTTTCCTTGTTGCGCACGCGAATCCGGGGGTTGGCGAGTATGCTCACATCACCTCCCGTCTGAGCCGCCGCGATGCCTGGATTCGGACTGATGCCTATACGGCCTGCATCGTCAGGCCCGATACCTTTGAGCAGTTCCAGGGTCAGGGGTACATCGATATAGCGTGTGGTTTGTGAAATAACATTACCGCTAGAGTCAAGCACGCGGTCCACCACCCGTTCCTTACCGAGCAGGCTCAGTTGCGTCGGCCATTGGACCCCTAGATCCAGCAGTCGGCTGCGCTTGACCTCCAGGATCTCCACCTCCAGCATCACCTCCGGCTCGGCCTGGTCGGCCACGGCCAGGATCTTCTCCACCAGGCGGATAGCGTCGGGGGTGTCGCGCACGAACAGGAGGTTCAGTTTCTCGTCGACGTACACGTCCCGCGACTTGGTCAGCGTTTTTACCAAGGTAAGCGCGCCCTTGGCCTCCAGGTTAGAGAGAAAAAATGCACGTACCACCAGCTCCTCGTATTCGCGCAGCTTAGCCGGCTGATTGGGAAAGATGAGGAGGGTATTGGCGTTCAAGACCTTCTTGTTGAGCTGGCTGGTGGCCAGGATCATATCGATGGCGTCGGCAAGGGGGGGGTTGCGGGCGAACACGGTGGTGCGGGTGTCAGTGCGAACGTCCTTGTCGAACACGAAGTTGATACCCGACTGCCGCGACAGGGCATCGAACACGCTACGTAGAGGCGCGTCGCGGAACTCCAGGGTCACCGGGCGGCGATGGCTAGAGGCGAGCTGCGGAATCTGCACTGCCTGCGGCCGCCCGACCTTCTCGTCCACCTCTTTGAGCAGGGCCGCGGCACGGGTGTTGTCCGGCGCCTGCGCCAACACGGCGCGCAGACGCAGCCGCGCCGCCTCGAAATCCTCCCGCGCCAGGGCGGCCTCCGCCTCGCGAATGAGGACCTCGTTGCGCCGCACCATCTCAACCGCCGCAAGGCCCATGGGCGCACGCGGGTTCTCCGGGTGCAGGCGCAGCACGTCCTGGTAGCGCACCTGGGCCTCGTCCAGCCGCCCGTTTCTCAGGGCGGCATCAGCCTCCAACAGCAGGCGTGCGATGTGCGCCTCACGGATGCGCACCAGGGCCGTGCGGTAGTGCACATTGCTGGGTTGCTCGCGCACGGCTTGCTCCAGCTGTTTGAGCCCCTCCTCGGTCCGGCCCTCCTGGATCAGCCGCTCACCCTCGCGGAAGGCCTGGTCCGTCGCACAACCGGCTAGCAGTATCAGCGCCAGCAGGCAAAAGCCGCCGCGAGATAGCATCAAACCGTCCGGGATTTGAGGAATTGGCAAAGACAAGTGGCAAATCACGGATTGATCCTCAAGCTGCGTTGTTCGTTGAGCGGGACATAGGTGAAGTCCAGCCGGCCGGACCCGACCTGGTCAAGCCGCCAAAGCCCGACCGTATCGCCCTGGCGCAGGCTCAGGGTCTGCTCTCCATGGGCTAGGAAGAGCACCGCATCACCCACCTCCTCCCAGCGGCCGAGATACTGGAAGGGCAAAAGTGGCGCGGTTGGGGGCGGCGGCGGAGGCGGCTCTGGCGGGGGTGGGGGCGACGGCTGCCAGCTAGACGGGGGAAAGAGGTCGGGTCCCAGTGCTTCGAAACGCACCGTCCTCTGCCCTGTCGTTTGAATCGCCGGGGCCGTCGTGGGGACTGCCTTGCCCTGCCCTGCCGCGCGCCGCGTAACGGGCTCGACAAGCGCCTCGTCTGCCATTTCCTCGCCGTGCTGTTCCACCCACCACACGGCTCCCAGGGTGATGGCGAGCGCCGCCAGCAACAGGATCAGACGCGGATTCATCGCGCTCCTCCCGCGTCCAGATAGAGCGTGAAGCGCAAGACCGCCTTGAGCTCTGCGTCTTCCACCCGCTCGCGGCTCAGGTTCAGGCTGTCCAGGGCCAGACTGGGGTTGCCGTTCAGGCTGTCGCTCAAGAAGCTGCGCAGCGGCAGATAGCGCCCCTGCAGAGGGAGCTGGATTTGATAGCGCAACAGGCCCTGACCGCTCTGCAGATGGTACTCGCCCGCCTCCAGGGCCAGTCCGGCGCGGCTTGCGGCCTTGAACAGGCGGCCAATGGCCTCGGGTGTCTCGCGGGCATCTGCAAGCGGCCATGCCTCCGCTGGCTCGGCAGCCGGCTCAGGCTGCTGCGCCCGGCGTGCCTGGACTGCAGCGATCTGCGTCCGTAGGGCCTGCGTTTCGGCCGCCAGCTTCGGCACCAGGAACTGTTGTGCAAAGCTTGCACCGACGAGCAGGGCGAGCCCCAGCAGACCCGGCCGGCCCAATCGGGCGGCGACCCACAGCGCCCAGTCCCAGATATGCCTCATTTCTCCTCACCCTCCGTGGCAACCGCCTCGGCCCAGCGTCCGCGCAAGACGAAGCGCGCCGGCCGGGCCTGGCCGTCCTCACGGTAGCCGTGCTGGGCTAGCACGACCTCGCGCAGTCCCGCCGTGTCGCGCAGCGTGCCATAGTAAGCGATCATGGCAGGGTAGTCGGGCGCCTCCGCCGTCAGGCTGAACTGCCCGCGCCGTGCGTCGGCCTCCAGGGTGAGCAGGGCGATGTCATCCGGGCGCGCCTGCTGCAGTGCCGTGAGGAAGTCTCCCCAAGGGCGATCGAGGACCTGCCGCGCCGCCGCCCGGTTGGCGGCATCGGCCTCGCGCGCCGGGTCGCTCCGCACTTTCGATGCCCCCTACGTCACGTTCTGCAGGGATGCCCATTCCGAGCGAGCCGCGGCGGCCGCCTGCTCGGCCTGGTGGTAAACCACGCCCCCCCAGACAGCGGCGACGACACCGGCCAGCAACAGCAGCCAGGACCACCACGGCGTGCCGTGGCGTGGTTGGGCGAAGTCAAGTCCTAGACCGCGCATACCGTTTTCAGCCCAACAAGGCCTGGGCCGGCTCTAAAGGCCCGGCCAGGGTGTGGACGCGCGAGCCGGCCCCAAGGGTCGCCGCGTCGATCTCGATGCCTGTGCGCTCCAGCCAGACCTCGGCCTCGTCTGGCAGCCCGGCCAGCAGGGCCTCGCGCTGCAGCAGCGAGGTCAAGCTATGCCCCAAGCCTGGATCGAGTCGGCGCTGGCGCAGATGGCGAATGTGGCCGCGTTCGAGCCACAGCGCACAGGCGTCGCCCGGTTCCAGCAGGACATACCACCCTGTGGCGCGTCGCAACATCCAGCTACGCCGTGACCAGGCCACATCCAGCCAGGGACGGATGTGGCGAGCGCGTAGGCGCCGACGTGCCAGCCGCAGTTCAAGCGCGTCCTGGTATTCCGCCGGCAGGGCGCACACCAGCACTGGTCGTGCCGGCGGTACGTCCGACCAGACCAGCCGCCATTCGCCCACAACGCCGAGGCTCTCTGATAGGCGATCGCCCAGCCAGGCCTGCATCTCGTCCCAGCGCAGCCGCGTGGGCGGCGGCTCAAGCAGGAAGAGCCTGAGGAAATGATGCGACAGGATGACATGGGCCTGTCCACCGGGCCGCTGCGCCTCGAGCAGTTCCTCCAGGGCCGTAAGAGCACCGTCCCAGCCCTTCGGCCGCTCGACCACTCGGGGCATGCCGTGGTCCTGCGCGAGGGCCGCACAGCCGGGCAGGAGGGCGATGCGTAACTCACTCGACAAAAGTGACACGGTTGATCTCTTCCAAGGTGGTCTCGCCGCGCCGAACCAGCGCCAGCGCGGTCTGCCGCAGGCTCACCACGCCTGCGCGCGGCGGCCTCCTTGAGCGTGCGGATGGGTGCGCGCGCGGCAATCAGCTCGCGCAGCTCGTCGTTGAGCAACATCATCTCGGCGATGGCCTTGCGTCCGCGGTAGCCGCTGCCGCGGCAATGACCGCAGCCGCGCCCGGCCAGGAATTCCCAGCCCCTCACCGCTGCCGGTTCCAGTCCGGAATCGGCCAGCAGCTCAGGCGTCGGGGTCTGCGGCGCCAGGCAATGCGGGCAGTTCACCCGTACCAGGCGCTGCGCCAGGATGCCGTTCAGGGCAGAGACGAAACTGTAGGGGTCCACCCCCATGTGCAGAAAGCGGCCGATCACGTCGTAGACGCTGTTGGCATGTACGGTAGTGAACACCAGGTGCCCAGTCAGCGCCGACTGTACGGCGATCTGCGCCGTCTCCGGGTCGCGGATCTCGCCCACCATGATCTTTTCCGGGTCGTGCCGCAGGATAGACCGCAGCCCCCGCGCGAAGGTCAGGCCCTTTTTCTCGTTGACCGGGATCTGCAGGATGCCCGGCAGCTGATACTCCACCGGGTCCTCTATGGTGATGATCTTGTCGCGGCCCGTATTGATCTCGGTGATGGAGGCGTAGAGCGTGGTAGTCTTGCCCGAGCCGGTCGGACCGGTGACCAGGAACATGCCGTAGGGCTCGTGCGACAGCCGCCGGATGCGGGCGAGGGTGATGGGGTCGAAACCAAGACGGTCCAGGGTCACCCCCTTCAGCTCGTCGGCCAGTTGCTGGCGGTCGAGTATACGCAGCACGGCGTCCTCGCCGAAGACGCCGGGCATGATCGATACGCGCAGGTCGATCTCGCGCCCGCGCATCATCACTTTGAAACGGCCGTCCTGCGGCACCCGCCGTTCGGCGATGTCCAGTTCAGCCATCACCTTGATGCGCGAGACGACCTGTTCGGCCATTTCCCGCCCTGGCGCCTGGGCGATGGTGTTGAGTACACCGTCGATGCGGTACCTGATGATGAGCCCATGCGCGTCGTTTTCCAGGTGGATGTCGGAGGCGCCGCTCGCCACCGCGTCGTACAAAGTCGAGTGCACCAGCTTGACGACTGGCGAGGCGTCCGCCCCAATGACGGCGAGCGAGATCTACTCGACCTGGGTGTCTCTGCGGGACTCTCCGGCCACCGTCAGCAGTCCGTCCATCGCCTTGAGATCCGCCTCCTGCCGGTGCAACCAGGCGAGTAGGTCGTCGCGCAGGGCGAGTGCCGGGGTGAAGGGCTCGCCGATCAGCCGCTCGGCCCAGTCGATGAGCCCTGCGTCGAGCGGGTCGGCGTGCACCAGCCACAACCGTCCGCTGGCGATCCCGGCCCTGGCGGCGACCCTGCGGCGCATCGCCGCCAACGGACCGGCAACCTTCTACCGGGGGACACTCGCCGAGGCCATGGTCAAGACGGTGCGCACAGTGCCCCGCCCTGGCGACCGGAGCCTGGAGGACCTGGCGGGCTACCGGGTCAAGGTGCGCGTGGCTCTTGCGCGCCTGATCGGGGCCATCGGGTGGGTGTCCCGCCCCCGGGCGGATGGGCTCACCGTGCTACGGCTCCTGGGCATACTGGCACGCTTCCCACCGCTGGACCCGAACGCGCCGCTAGCCGTGCACCGCTTCACCGAGGCGAGGCGGTTGGCCTAGGCCGACCGGCCCCGCTATCTGGCCGACCTCGCCTTTGCCACCGTACCCGTGGAACAGCCCCTTGCCGCCGATCACCTCGCCGCGCGCGCCGGCCTGATCTGCGATGCGGCGAGTCAGGGGCGGCTCATCCCGGCACGCTTCCCGCTTCATCCCCCGGAACCGAGCCGGCCGGCGGCCGCGGTGGTACGACCCACCTCTCCGTCGTCGATGCCGAGGGCAATGCCGTGACTCTCACCAGTTCGGTCGAAGACGTCTTTGGTAGCCGGATCCCGATGGGTGGCTTAGTGCTCAACAACCATCTGACCGACTTCGCCTTCCGCCCGTAGATCGACGGCCGGCCGATCGTCAACCGGGTCGAGGTCGGCAAGCAGCCCCTATCGGCCATGAGCCCGGCCCTGGTGTTCGATCCCGAGGGGGGCCTGTATACCATCCTAGGATCGCCGGGCGGCAACCGCATCATCAATTATCCTAAAAACCGCAGTTGAACGGGCCCGAAGGGCGGTTCAAGCGGGCGTCTGGCTTGACACGACGACGCCGCAGGGCGACCGCGACGGGCGAAGCAGGGGCCCCTTCTGGGGATGCGACCCCGTCGCGGGATGCTGGCGCCCCCCCGCGGTCGCCGGCATCCCCTGCGCTGGCCGATCCCCGCTCGCGCGGGGCCCCTCGGCCGACGCTGCGGGGCGCCCTCCCTGCAAGGAGGAGCGAAAACGAGCCCGGTAAACTAATCCTACAACCAGGCTCGTTTCGTCGCAGACAAAACGAGCCCGGTAGACTGTCCAAACGACCCGGGCGAGTTTCGTCGCAGACACAAAGCCAGACACCCGCTTGGGCCGCACCAGCCCGCAGGGCGCAGGACAGCACGCAGTGCGGGTCCCGAGCGCAGCGAGGGATGGGCCGAAGGCCCACAAAGCGGGTTG
>CALAMX010000021.1 GCA_937925755.1 uncultured Burkholderiales bacterium | reverse complement strand
GCGAAGTAAGGGATGCCCTTGAACTGGAGCGCTTCGCCCTCGGTGAGCGTATCACCGATCTGTAGCTGGCCGTGGTTGTGGATGCCGATGATGTCGCCGGCCACCGCCGTATCCATGTGCATGCGCTCATTGGCCATGAAGGTCAGGGCCTGGTTGATCTTCATCTCGCGATTGAGGCGCAGGTGCTGTACCTTCATGCCCGGTGTGTAGCGGCCGGAACACACGCGGAAGAAAGCGATACGGTCGCGGTGTTTGGGGTCCATGTTGGCCTGAATTTTGAAGACGAAGCCGCTGAACGCCGCTTCGGCCGGCTCGACCCGCCGCACGCCGGCATCGCGCGGCTGCGGCGGCGGCGCCCATTCCACCAAGGCCTGCAAGATCTCACGCACGCCGAAGTTGTTGATGGCCGAACCGAAAAATACCGGTGTCTGCGTCCCGGCAAGGAAGGCAGTGATGTCAAAAGGATGACTGGCGGCGCGGATGAGCGCTATATCCTCGCGCAGCGGTCCCACTTCCATGGGGAAACGGGCATCGAGTATGGGGTTGGTCAGCCCTTCGATACGCTCGACTTCATTGCTGACGCGTGCCTCGCCGGGGGTAAACAGCAGGGTGTGGTCATGCAGGAGGTGATAGACGCCGCGAAAGCTTTTGGCGCTACCGATGGGCCAGGTCACCGGGGCGCAGTCTATGCCCAGTACGGCCTCGATCTCCTCGATCAGCTCCACGGGAGGACGCACCTCGCGGTCCAGTTTGTTGACGAAGGTGATGATCGGGGTGCTGCGTAGCCGACAGACCTCCAGCAGCTTGACCGTCTGCGCCTCGACACCCTTGGCCGCGTCGATCACCATGACCGCGCAGTCCACCGCCGTCAACACGCGGTAGGTGTCCTCGGAAAAGTCTTGGTGACCGGGGGTGTCGAGTAGGTTGATGACGTGGCCGGCGTACTCGAACTGCATGACTGAGCTGGTGACCGAGATGCCGCGCTGCTTTTCCACCTCCATCCAGTCGGAGGTGGCGTGCCGGCTGGACTTGCGCGCCTTGACGGTGCCCGCCATCTGGATCGCGCCGCCGAAGAGTAGTAGCTTCTCCGTCAGCGTGGTCTTGCCCGCGTCGGGGTGGGAGATGATGGCGAAGGTGCGCCGGCGCTGCACCTCGCGCAGCAGGTCAACAGGGTAAGGGGTGTGCATGGGCGGTGACGACCAGTGTATCGAAGCAAAACTGGCGATTTTACCCAGCGCACGCGGGGATGGGGGGCTCGTTCAGGGTTTTCTGCTATCTTCCTCGTACAGCGAGGGCGTGATCCTTGCCCGTGCCAGGAACTCGCGCAGATACTTCACATCCTGGCGACCCAGGACGTTGCTATGGTGGGGGTGATGTAGAAAGCCCTCATGTCCGTTGAGCACGACGCGAAACCGCGCCCCGTGTGCCGGCTCGATCACCGCGCCCAGATGGTGGAGTAGCGACTCCACCTCGCGCCAGTGGATGTTGCCGCTTATGGGGTCCTGGAAGATGGTGCGCAGCAGGCTTGCGTGTTTGTGGCTCATACGGAATGTTTTCAGCGATTCATAGTCGCATTTTAGACCAGCCACGCAGCCTTGCCCTGCCTGTCTTGCAGCGCCGCCTCGACGCTCGCTGTTCTGCCCGAGTGGCCGAATGATGAGCCGTGCCGGCGGGGCGCCGCAAGCGTCTTGCGCCACGAGTGCGACTCCTATCCGGACGAGGAGGCCGGGTGGCGCTGGCGGCCGGACGCGCTGGTGAGTGCACCCGTGCAGCATGCGGTCATGCGCAGGACTGCTGCCTTCGGTTTGGTTCGCGGGTGCAGGTCGAAAATCCGCCGCAGATGGACCCTCCGGCTTGACCGCGCGGCCTCTAGACGATAGTGTTTTAGCCTTTTCTGCTTTCGATTCGTTCTAGCCCCATGTCCGAGACCGAGATGACCGGTGCCGAGATCGTCGTACGTTGCCTGCAGGCGGAGGGTGTGGCTTACGTTTTCGGCTATCCCGGCGGGGCAGTGCTCAATATCTACGACGAGATCTATAAGCAGGATCAGTTCAAGCATGTCCTGGTGCGGCACGAGCAGGCCGCCGTGCACGCTGCCGATGCCTATGCCCGCGCCACTGGCCGGGTGGGTGTAGCCCTTGTGACCTCGGGCCCAGGGGCGACCAACGCCATCACCGGGATCGCCACCGCTTATATGGATTCCATCCCGCTGGTGGTGTTGACCGGTCAGGTGCCCACCGCCGCCATCGGTATGGATGCCTTCCAGGAAGTGGACACGGTCGGCATCAGCCGTCCCTGTGTGAAACACAATTTTCTGGTCAAGGACGTGCGCGAGCTGGCCAGTACCATCAAAAAGGCCTTCTACATCGCTGCCACCGGCCGGCCCGGCCCCGTGGTGGTGGACATCCCCAAAGACGTGACGCAGCAGTCCTGTCCCTTCGAGTACCCGGCGGAGATCCGCCTACGTTCTTACAACCCGACTTACAAGGGGCATGCGGGGCAGATTCGGCGTGCGGTGCAGATGCTGCTGGAGGCCAAACGGCCGATGATCTACACGGGTGGCGGCGTCATCTTGGGTAACGCTGCCGAGCAAGTCACCGAGCTCGCGCGCTTGCTTGGCTTCCCGGTCACCAATACCTTGATGGGGCTCGGTGGTTATCCCGCGCCGGACCCCCTATTCCTCGGCATGTTGGGCATGCACGGTACCTTCGAGGCCAACATGGCGATGCAGCATTGCGATGTGTTGCTCGCCGTAGGGGCGCGTTTCGACGACCGGGTGATCGGTAACCCCAAGCACTTCGCCAAGGAAGCCCGCCGAATCATCCATGTCGACGTGGATCCGTCCTCCATCTCCAAGCGGGTGAAGGTGGACGTGCCCATCGTCGGCGACGTGGCGCAGGTGCTCGACGAGATCACCCGTTTACTCAAGTCAGGCGCCGAGCGGCCTGATCCGGCGGCGCTCAAGGCCTGGTGGGCGCAGATCGAGCTGTGGCGCGCGCAAGACTGCCTCAAGTACGAGCGTTCTGAGACGGTGATCAAACCGCAGTACGTGATCGAGAAGCTCTACGAGGTGACCGAAGGGGATGCCTATGTCACCTCTGACGTGGGCCAGCACCAGATGTGGACGGCCCAATACTACCCCTTCAAAAAGCCGCGCCGCTGGATCAACTCCGGTGGACTGGGCACCATGGGGGTGGGCCTGCCCTATGCCATGGGTGTTCAGCTCGCCTTTCCCGAGGCCAAGGTGGTCTGTGTCACGGGCGAAGGCAGCATCCAGATGAACATCCAAGAGCTATCCACCTGCCAGCAGGAGAAACTGCCGATCAAGATCGTGCTGCTGAACAACCGCTACCTGGGCATGGTGCGGCAGTGGCAGGAGTTCTTCTACGAAGAGCGCTACGCCGAGTCCTACATTGATGCGTTACCCGATTTCGTCAAGCTCGCTGAGGCCTATGGCCACGTCGGCATGACCATCGAGCGTCCCGAGGACGTGGAGCCGGCCTTACGCGAAGCCTTCGGCAAATACAAGGACCGGCTGGTCTTCATGAACTTCGTCACCGACCCGCGCGAGAACGTCTATCCCATGATCCCGGCGGGCAAGGGTCTGTCCGAGATGATCCTGGTCTGAAAGACTCGGCGATGCGCTCGCTCACGACCTGGTGTTTCCTCGACCCCTTCCCTGCTCGCGGGGTAGGGGAGTTTGTGCGGCGTGGGCCAACAGTCCTCTGTCCTCAACCATCCGTATTCCGTCTTCAGTCCTCCGTCCTTTGAAATGCGTCACATCATCTCCCTCCTGATGGAAAACGAGGCCGGTGCGCTCTCGCGCGTGGCGGGGCTTTTTTCCGCTCGCGGCTACAACATCGAATCGCTCACGGTGGCGCCGACCGAAGACCCAACCCTGTCGCGCATGACCATCGTCACGCGAGGGTCGGATGACGTGATCGAACAGATCACCAAGCAGCTCAACAAGCTCATCGATGTCGTCAAGGTGCAGGACCTCACCGAGGGTGACCACATCGAGCGGGAGCTCATGCTGGTCAAGGTGCGCGCCTCGGGCGAGCACCGCGAGGAGATGAAACGTATGTCCGACATCTTCCGGGGCCGCATCATCGATGTCACCGACAAGACCTACACCATCGAGCTCACGGGCACAGTAAGCAAGCTCAATGCCTTCCTTGACGCACTGGATTCCGACGTCATCCTAGAGGTGGTGCGCACCGGCGCCTCGGGCATCGGGCGCGGCGAACGCATCATGCGCGTATAACGAAGCTCACAGCCAACGAGAAAGGACAGCCATGAAGATTTATTACGAAAAAGACGCAGACCTCTCCCTGATCAAGAAGAAAAAGGTGGCCATCATCGGCTATGGCTCGCAGGGCCATGCCCACGCCAACAACCTGAAGGATTCGGGGGTCAAGGTCACGGTCGGCCTGCGCAAGGGTGGCGCCTCGTGGGACAAGGCCAAAAAGGCCGGGCTCAACGTCAAGGAGGTGGCCGACGCGGTGAAAGAGGCCGACGTGGTGATGCTCCTGGTGCCGGATGAGCAGCAGCCCGATCTCTACCGCTACGAGATCGAACCCCATCTGAAGAAGGGCGCGGCGCTCGCCTTTGCGCACGGCTTCAACATCCATTACGGTCAGATCAAGCCGCGTGAGGACGTGGACGTGATCATGATCGCCCCCAAGGGACCGGGCCACCTGGTGCGCTCCACCTATGTCGAAGGGGGTGGGGTGCCCTCGTTGATCGCCGTCTATCAGGACGTGACTGGCATGGCACGCGACCTCGCCCTGTCCTATGCCGCGGCCAACGGCGGTGCGCGTGCCGGGGTGATCGAGACGACCTTCCGCGAGGAGACCGAGACCGACCTCTTCGGCGAGCAGGCGGTGCTCTGCGGCGGGGCGGTGGAACTGGTGAAGATGGGCTTCGAGACCCTGGTCGAGGCCGGCTATGCCCCGGAGATGGCCTATTTCGAGTGCCTGCACGAATTGAAGCTGATCGTCGACCTCATGTACGAGGGCGGCATCGCCAACATGAACTACTCCATCTCCAACAACGCGGAGTATGGCGAGTATGTGACCGGTCCCAAAGTGATCAACGAGGCGAGCCGCGCCGCCATGCGCGAGGCGCTGGCCAACATCCAGAACGGCGAGTACGCCAAGCGCTTCATCTTGGAGGGGCGCATGGGCTATCCCGAGATGACCGCGCGCCGGCGACTGATCGCCGAGCACCCCATCGAGATCGTGGGGGCCAAGCTCAGAGACATGATGCCTTGGATCAAGGCCAAACAGCTCGTGGACCGCGCGCGCAACTGACGCAGTGAGGGTTGACGGGTGAAAGGTAAGGCGGCAGGGCAGCCGCTGATCGCGCGCGAGGGCTGGACACACGTCGGGCTGACCTTCGTCTTGGCGGTGGCGGCCACCTTTTGGTTTGACAGCGCGCTCGTCGCCACGCCGTTTTGGCTCGCACTGGCCTTCGTCCTGCAGTTCTTCCGCGACCCACCGCGCACCCCCGTCGAGGGTGCCGGTTTGGTGCTGGCCCCGGCCGATGGGCGTGTGGTGTCGGTCGAGCAGACTTTGGACCCCTGGCTCAAACGCCAGGCGCTCAAGATCAGCGTGTTCATGAACGTCTTCAACGTCCACTCCAACCGCAGCCCCGTCGATGGCGTGGTCAGGGAGCAGTGGTATCACTCGGGCCTGTTCCTCAATGCCGTGCTCGACAAGGCCTCGCGCGAGAACGAGCGCAACGCCCTGTGGCTTGCCACCGATGATGGGCATGACATCACCTGTGTGCAGGTGGCCGGCCTGGTGGCCCGGCGGATCCTCTCCTATGTCACACCGGGCGATCGGCTGCGGCGCGGCGAACGCTATGGCTTCATCCGTTTCGGTTCGCGGCTGGACGTCTACCTGCCGGTGAATGCGCGGCCGCGCGTGGGCTTGGGCGACAAGGTGCGCGCCGCCGAGAGCGTGCTGGCCGAACTGCCCCGGTGAGCCAGGAGCCACGCTTCGTGCATTTCCGCGGGCGCATCGCCCGCCAGGGCATCTACCTGCTGCCCAACCTGCTCACCACCGGTGCGCTGTTTGCCGGCTTCTACGCCATCGTCCAGGCCATGAACGGCCATTACGAGCACGCTGCCGTGGGTATCTTCGTGGCCATGGTGCTCGACGGGCTCGATGGCCGCGTGGCGCGGCTCACGCGCACCCAGAGCGCCTTCGGTGCCGAGTACGACTCGCTCTCCGATATGGTCGCCTTTGGGGTCGCCCCCGCCCTGGTCATGTACAGCTTCGCTTTGAAGGCGCTGGGTAAACTGGGCTGGATTGCCGCATTCATCTACTGCGCAGGGGCGGCGCTGCGCTTGGCGCGCTTCAACACCCTACTCGACGTGCAGGACAAGCGTTGGTTCCAGGGGTTGCCCAGCCCCTCGGCGGCGGCCTTGATCGCCGGCCTGGTCTGGGTCGCGCACGACAACCGTTTGACCGGCGAGGAGCTTCGCTGGGTCGCCTGGGCCCTGACCCTGTTCGCCGGCATCACCATGGTCAGCAATCTGCGCTTCTACAGCGGCAAGGATATCAACCTGCGCAAGAGCGTGCCTTTCATCGTGGTGGTGTTGATCGCGCTCGCCTTCGTCTTGATCTCTCTCAATCCGCCCATCGTGCTGTTCGCCTTGTTCCTCGCCTATGCCCTGTCCGGCTATGCAGTGAGCCTCTATCTCTGGCGCCGGTCGCGAATGCAAAAGACCGCTGAGAAGGAACGGCAAAAGGGCTTGTCCACGGCCGACTAGGCGATTATAGTTCGCGCATGAACTGCGCATCGGCCTCCTTCCAGTTCTCCTCTCTGCGGCTTGCGACCCGCCTGCTGCTGCCCCGTTGCGGGCACTGAACACACCTCCTTCTCCCCTCTACGCTAGTCTCATCGGTCAACCGGCCGTACCCCTGCCGGGGCGGCATGTCTGAGGTAGTAGACCATGAAAGAGCATTTGATCATTTTCGATACCACCTTGCGCGATGGCGAGCAGAGCCCAGGCGCCTCCATGACCAAGGAAGAGAAGGTGCGCATCGCCAAGCAGCTCGAGCGTATGCGCGTGGACGTCATCGAGGCGGGCTTTCCCGCTGCCAGCAACGGCGACTTTGAGGCGGTGCGGGCGGTCGCCGCTGCCATCAAGCAGAGTACGGTGTGTGCACTTGCACGCGCGTTGGAGGCTGACATCAACCGTGCCGGCGAGGCGCTCAAAGGTGCGGAGCGAGCGCGTATCCATACCTTCATTGCCACCAGCCCCATCCACATGGAGCGCAAGCTCAGGATGCGCCCCGAGCAGGTCCTGGAGCTGGCGGTCCAGGCGGTGAAGTGGGCGCGACGCTGGACCGATGACGTGGAGTTTTCACCGGAGGACGCCGGCCGCTCCGACCCGGACTTCCTCTGTCGTGTGCTGGAGGCGGTGATCGAGGCGGGTGCCAAGACACTCAACATTCCAGATACGGTGGGCTACAACCTGCCTTGGCAGTTCGGCGAACTGATCCGCGTGCTGCGCGAACGCATCCCCAACTCGGACAAGGCCGTCTTCTCC
>CALAMX010000020.1 GCA_937925755.1 uncultured Burkholderiales bacterium | reverse complement strand
CTGCCGCCGATCTGCGCCAGATCGACGGGGATGATCTTGCCCGGATAGGGCGCGGCAAAGGCGAGCCGGCGTTTGGACGCGGCCTGATTCACATAGACCGTGGTGAAGAGCGACTCCCCGGTGAGCAGACGCTTGCCTGCCCCCACGAGTCGGCCAAATAGCCCGGACTGAGCATCGGAGCCGTCGCCGAAGACGGTGTCCATCGCGATGCCGTCCTGCATGTACATCATCGTGCCGGCCTCGCCGATGGCCGCCTCGCCAGGGTCGAGCTCGATCTCCACGTACTGCATGTCATCGCCGAAGATGTCGTAGTCGATCGCATCCATCGTCGTTTCGAACCTCTGTGTTCAGTGCATGAAAAGGATCCTGCGGTAACCCGAGGCGCACATCGCCCGCGCCTGTCTAAGCGCCGTGGCGACATCCTCGATCTTTAACACTTGCGCCAGCGTCGCTTCTGCCGCACCGGCCGCGGTGCCGTCCAACAGGCGCAGCCAGCGCGTCCAGGTCGGCGCCGCGGCGGCGACCTGGCGGGTGATGCGACCGGCCTTCTCCAGGGCACGGGCGCGGGCGACGAGGCGCACGCGCGCCGCATCGAGCTGAGGGGCGAGCGGCAGGGAGAGATCGAAGACCAGTGCCATCTTCTCCTCTCCGAGCGACGCCAGGTCCTCCGGGCCCCCTACTGCCTCCACCTCGACCGGCTGCGCCCGCCAATCGAGTTCCAGCCCCGGTGTGGGTCTGACCAGCGCGGGATCAAGGGGGAATTTGGCCAGATCCCATTTGGCCCCCATCCAGCACTCGATGAGGACGCGATCGCCCTCGCCGGGACAGATCTCGGCACTGCAGCCGACCATTTCCGACTCGGCCCGCCAGGCGCGCGGGTCCTGCCGCCAGCGGAAGAAATCGCGCGCGGGCGGTGCGCCGTAATCCGCTTCCAGGGCGCGCCAGGTGGCGATGAACCTGGCGTAGTCCGCGGCATACTCCGGATTACGACGCAGGAACTGCCATGCCCACTCCACGGGGCGAAGCGGCGGGTCGAAGCTGTAGTCTGCCGCGTTGCGCCAGTCCATCTGCTGCGCTCGCCCTCAGATCGGTAGAAAGACGAAGCTCGCCATGTTGTGAAGAATGCGGTTGATGGTGCGGCTGCCGCGGTCCTCCATGATCAGGGCGAGCAGGTCTTGGCGGGCGATGAGCTTGCCGAACTCGCGTTCGAACGACAGGTTCTGCACCTCGCCCTCTATGCTGTTGGTCAGCAGCATGGGCTGGCCATTCGCCAGCCGGGCGTTGGAGAGTTTCCACACCGCCACCTCGATGTTGCGGGCGCTGTTGTAGAGCTTCTGCGCATTGAGGCTGTCGGTCAGGTAGAACACGGTCTTGTAGTCGTAGGTGGCCATGATCATGGCGGTCAACGCCTGCATGAAGGCGTGCACGCGGTCGCCCGTAAAGCCCTCCTGGAAGGCTTGCTTGAGCCCCTCGCGCCAGTCGATGAAGGCGAGCGGCCCCTGCGGCCCTTTGTCAACGTCTTGGAAGATCCGGGCGGCGGCAGCCTCAGGGCTGGCGAGCCCCGCCTTGCGGTATTCCTGTGGATTGCGCCGATAGAGTTTTTCGGCCAACTGCCGCAGACTCGCGAGGACCTCGCGCTGGGTCATTTCGGTGATCATGTCAACATCGCTCTTGGCCAGCTTCGCCAAGTGATAATCCTGCTGCGTGCGCCGGCCATCCTGGCGTTGGATGCCGCCAGCACAGCCGCCCAGCAGGACGAGCGCAGCCAATAGAGCACAAACGCGGTACAAGAGCAGGGGCGTTGGGATCACGCAGCCGATCTTAGCGTGGTGGGCGCCGAGACGGCCATAAAAACAAAACATCGGGAGGGACTTGTGCTCCAGCTTTGCGGACAGGTACATCCAAAAAGTTTATTTAGAAAAAAATAATATTGATTATCTGACTATAGAGCGCATGCTATTCTGCCGCGCCAGAAAGCTCGTCCAGTCAATCAATTCAACGACATAAGCAAGGAGTCCGCATGTCCCGTCTCGTCAATCCCCATGGTGGCGGTGAGCTCAAGCCGCTGCTGCTGACCGGTGAGGCGCTGGCTGCCGAGAAGGCGCGCGCGCAATCCCTCAAGCAGATCAAGATGACCTCCCGTGAAACCGGTGACCTGATCATGATGGGCATCGGCGGTTTCACCCCGTTGGACGGTTTCATGACCCACTCCGACTGGCTGGGCGTGTGCGACGGCTACAAGATGGCCAACGGCCTGTTCTGGCCCATCCCTGTGACATTGTCCACCGACGACGAGTCGGTCAAGGCCGGCGACGAGGTGGCCCTGGTCGACGGCGAGTCGGGCGAGATCATGGGAACCATGAAGATCACCGAGAAGTACACCATCGACAAGGCCCACGAGTGCATGCAGGTGTACAAGACCACCGACCTGGAGCACCCCGGTGTGAAGATGGTCATGGCCCAGGGCAAGTACAACCTGGCCGGCCCGGTCAAGGTCCTCTCCGACGGCGGCTTCAAGGCCAAGTACGGTGAGCAGTTCATGACCCCGGCCGAAACCCGTGCCAAGTTCCAGGAGCTGGGTTGGACGCGCATCGCCGCCTTCCAGACGCGCAACCCCATGCACCGCTCGCACGAGTACCTGGCCAAGATCGCCATCGAGACCATGGACGGCGTGCTGATCCACTCCCTGCTGGGCAAGCTCAAACCGGGCGATATCCCGGCCGAGGTCCGCACCGAAGCGATCCGCGTGCTGATCGACAACTACTTCGTCAAGAACACCGTGATCCAGGCTGGCTACCCGCTCGACATGCGCTATGCCGGCCCGCGCGAGGCCTTGCTGCACGCCCTGTTCCGCCAGAACTACGGCTGCTCGCATCTGATCGTCGGCCGCGACCACGCCGGCGTGGGTGACTATTACGGGCCGTTCGATGCGCAAAAGATCTTCGACGAGATCCCGGCGGGGTCGCTAGAGACACAGCCGCTCAAGATCGACTGGACCTTCTGGTGCAACAAGTGCGGCGGCATGGCCTCCATGCGCACCTGCCCGCACAGCAAGGAAGACCGCGTCCTGCTATCGGGCACCAAGGTGCGGGCGATGCTGTCCGAAGGCCAGGACCTGCCAGCCACCTTCAGCCGGCCAGAGGTCGCGGAGGTGCTCAAAAAGTACTACGCCAGCCTTGCCGAGCACGAAAAGGTGAAGGTGGAGTTGAAAGGCCACTCGGCCGCCTGACGATTCGTAATCCCCGGGCCCGCCGGAAGCGGATTCGCGATACGCCCCGGCCAAGGTGGGGCCCGGATTTCGAAGGGCCGCGTCTTACGCGCGGATTGTTAGCTAACAAGGAGAGAAGTTCGATGCCTACCTACGTCCGTACCGACAAGTGCGACGGCTGCAAGGGTCAGGACAAGACCGCTTGCATGTACATCTGCCCGCACGACCTGATGAAGCTGGACAAAGACGGTTCCGAGACCGGCCACGCCATGAAGGCCTTCAACCAGGAACCCGAACAGTGCTGGGAGTGCTACAGCTGTGTGAAGATCTGCCCGCAACAGGCCATCGAGGTGCGTCACTACGCCGACATCGTGCCCTTGGGCGGTCAGGTGCAGCCGCTGCGCGGTTCTGACTCCATCATGTGGACCATCAAATTCCGCAACGGCACGCTCAAGCGCTTCAAGTTCCCGATTCGCACCACCCCCGAGGGTTCTATCGACCCATATGGTGGCAAACCCATGCCGAAACTGGCAGACATCACCAAGCCCGGCTTCTTCACCACCGAGTACGCCAAGGGCTATCGTCCCGGCAACCCTGCCGAGCTGATCCGCAAGCAAGCTTGAATAGACTGAGAGGTAAAGAGAATGGCTGGTGAATTTGGTAATCCCGAAGTCGTTCAGGAAGAAGTTGACATCCTGTTGATTGGTGGCGGCATGGCCTGTTGTGGCGCCGCCTACGAAATCATGCGCTGGGCCGATGCTGCCAAAGCGGAAACCGGTATCGATCTCAAGATCAAACTGGTGGACAAGGCCGCCATGGACCGGTCCGGCGCCGTGGCGCAGGGCCTGTCCGCCATCAATACCTATATCGGCCCGGAGCAGGACCCCGCCGACTATGCCCGCATGGTCTCCAACGACCTGATGGGTATCACCCGCGACGACCTGGCCTATGACCTCGGCCGCCACGTCGACGACTCGGTACATCTGTTCGAGGAGTGGGGTCTGCCGATCTGGAAGACTGATGAGAACGGTGAGCGTCATGACGGCGCCCAGGGCTTGCCAGCGCTCAAGGATGGCGGCAAGCCCGTGCGTTCCGGTAAATGGCAGATCATGATCAACGGTGAGTCCTACAAGTGGATCGTCGCCGAGGCCGCCAAGAAGGCGCTGGGCATGGACCGCATCCAGGAGCGCGTATTCATCGTCAAGCTGGTCAACGACAAGAACGACAAGAACCGCATCGCCGGTGCTGTCGGCTTCTCCGTGCGTGAGCACAAGGTCTACGTCTACAAGGCCAAGGCCATCCTGCTCGCCGCCGGTGGCTGCGTGAACATCTTCCGCCCGCGCTCCGTGGGTGAAGGCACCGGCCGCGCCTGGTATCCAGTGTGGAACGCAGGCTCCACCTACGCCATGGCTGCCGAGGCCGGGGCGGAACTCACCATGATGGAAAACCGCTTCGTGCCCGCCCGCTTCAAGGACGGCTACGGCCCAGTCGGGGCCTGGTTCCTGCTGTTCAAGGCCCAGGCGGTGAACGCCTTCGGCGAGGTCTACATGCAGCGCAACAAGGAGCTGCTCAACGACTATCCCCCGTACGGCCAGGCTGCCGTGCCCGCCTCCTGTCTGCGCAACCACCTGATGCTCAAGGAGATGAAGGAAGGCCGCGGTCCCATCTACATGGACACCGTGACCGCGCTGGCCAAGCTGCGCGAGACCTTGTCCCCGCGTGAGGTCAAGCACCTCGAGGCCGAGGCCTGGGAAGACTTCCTCGACATGTGCGTCGGTCAGTGCGGCATTTGGGTCGGCGAGAACATCGAGCCGGAGAAGAAGAACTCCGAGCTCATGCCCACCGAGCCCTACCTGCTCGGTTCCCACTCCGGCTGCTGCGGCATCTGGGTGTCCGGTCCCGAGGACTTGGGCGCGCCGACCGAGGAGACCCACCCCGAGAAAGACAAGATCCCGGCGCACCTGCCCTCCGGCTGGCACTGGGGCTATCGCGGCATGACCACGGTCAAGGGCCTGTTTACCGCTGGCGACGGCGTGGGCGCCTCGGGCCACAAGTTCTCCTCCGGCTCGCACGCTGAGGGCCGCATCGCCGCCAAGGCCATGGTCAAGTACTGCCTCGACCACAAGGACCTCAAGCCCGAGCTCGACACCCCGGTGGAACAGCTCGTCGAGGAGATCTACAAGCCGGTGCGTAACTACCTGGAGTTCAAGGACTACACCACCGCCATCGACGTCAACCCGCACTACATTACGCCCAAGATGCTGCAGTTCCGTCTGCAGAAGATCATGGACGAGTATGTCGCCGGTGTGGCCACCTACTACACCACCAACGCAAAGATGCTGGAGGTGGCTGAAGAGAAGCTGCAGATGCTCAAGGAAGACGCCGAGAAGATGCGCGCCAAGGACCTGCACGAGCTGCTGCGGGCTTGGGAGAACTACCACCGCATTCTGACGGCGGAGGCCCACATGAAGCACATCCAGTTCCGTGAGGAGACCCGTTATCCGGGCTTCTACTACCGCGCCGACAAGAACTTCATCGACGAGGAGAACTGGCACTGCTTCGTCAACTCCGTCTACGACAAGAACACCAAGAAGTGGACCGTGTTCAAGCGCGCCCACGTCGACCTGGTGGACAAGTCGAAGCTGTTCAAGACCGCCGCGCACTGAGCGGCTGTCTAGGCTGCAAAACCGGGCGCCCACAAGGTGCCCGGTTTTTGCTTTTTTGGCTGTGAACTGGGCTGCCGCAACGCCAAGATTTGAACCATCTGCTCTGCATCGACTCAGATCGGCATGATGCGTATGACAGCCAGCCACTTTTACTGATTCCTGCCCCCGACATGGACGAATCCGAATTCAAGAACCTTGCCAAGGACTCCCCTATTCCGGCTGCGCCGGTGATCCCGAACATGCTCGATGGCGACCACGTGATCCAGTTCCGCTGCCATCGCGGCGTGAAATGCTGGAATGTTTGCTGCAGCAACATCGACATCACGCTGACCCCCTACGACATCCTCCGGCTCAAGAACCGACTGGGTATGAGTTCGGGCGAATTCCTGCAGAAGTACACCGTCCCTTACGAGATGGACAAGGATGGCATGCCTGGGGTCAAGCTGCGCGCCGTCGACGGCGGCACCGCCTGCCGGTTCATGGTGCCAGAGGGTTGTAGCGTTTACGAGGATCGTCCCACTGCCTGCCGTTACTACCCCGTGGCACTGCTATCGCTGCGCCGCCAGGACGAGCACTTCGACCGACAGGCCTATGCCCTGGTCAAGGAGGCGACCTGCCTGGGGCACCTCGAGGAACGCAAGCTGACCATAGACGAATACCGCCATGAACAGGATGTGGTCGAATACGACGAAAAGGGCCGCGCTTGGCGGCAACTCGTGCTCAAGCGCAAATCTGCCGGCCCGTCGATCGGCCGGCCTACGCCGTTGTCAAACCAGATGTTCTTCATGGCCAGCTATGACCTCGACCGTTTCCGCGCCTTCGTCATGAGCCACTCGTTCAACGAGACCTATGACGTGCCGATCGAGACCATGGCCGAGCTTCTCGCCGACGACGAGAAGCTCCTTGATTTCGCAATGAATTTCCTCAGACAGGTGCTCTTCAACGAGAAATTTCTGGAAGAAAAACCCGGTGCCCAGGAAAAGCGCCTTGCCCGGCTCAGACAGAAGGCCGAGCAGATGCGTGCGGAATTCGAGGCCAACCGGGAGCGTCTCGAGGACGAGAAGTATTCGGAGGCCTTCCGCAAGTTGGGTGGCGGCGATTGACCCCTCCGCTCCTCGATCGCGACCCGATCCGACGATATCGCAGCAGGATTGAATCGTCATGAATGCCTTGAGCCTCGCCCCCGAAGAGCATTACATCCGCAAGCAGCCGTACTACGAGCCGGTCGGCAAGGAGATCGCCATCTTCGAGGCGGCCTACCGCAACAAGTTACCCGTGCTGCTCAAAGGCCCCACCGGCTGCGGCAAGACACGCTTCATGGAGTATATGGCCTGGCGTCTGGAACGCCCGCTCATTACGGTCTCCTGCCACGACGACCTGACCGCCTCCGACCTCGTCGGGCGCTTCCTCGTCAAAGGCGGGGAGACCGTGTGGGTGGATGGCCCGCTCACCCGCGCGGTTCGCGTAGGTGGCATCTGCTACCTCGACGAGATCGTCGAGGCGCGCAAGGACACCATGGTGGTGATCCACCCCTTGGCAGATGACCGCCGCACCCTGCCGATGGAGAAGCTCGGCCAGTTGTTGGAGGCACCGGACAGCTTTTGTCTGGCGATCTCTTACAACCCGGGCTATCAGAGCGTGCTCAAAGATCTCAAGCAATCCACCCGCCAGCGTTTCGTCGCCCTGGAGTTCGACTACCCCGCTCCGGAGCTCGAGCGTAAGATCGTTGCCAATGAGTCAGGGGTGGACGCAGCCATGGCGGAGCGGCTGGTCAAATTTGCGCAGATGACGCGCAACCTCAAGGGCAGCGGGCTCGAGGAAGGCGCCTCCACGCGACTGCTGGTGCATGCCGGCAAGCTCATCGCCAGCGGCATCGACCCTGTGGCCGCTTGTCAGAGCGCTGTGGCCCAGGCAGTGACTGACGACGCCGACATGCTCGCGGCGATTCAGGAACTCTCCTCCTCCATCTTCTGATCCGCATCGGGATCATATGCACATCCGCCAACGACTCCTAACCACACTCACCGCCTTGATCCCTCTCATCGCCAGTGCCGAGGGCGAGAAGGCGCCGAAATCCGGCGCCGAGGTCTATGCGCACTATTGCGCGGCCTGTCATGCCGAGGGGATGCTGGGCGCCCCCAGGTTCGGCGATCGCAAGGCATGGCGACCCTTGATCCGGGAGGGGCAGCGCATGTTGGAACGCACGGCCATCCGCGGCATCCGCAAGATGCCGCCCAAGGGCGGCCACCTGGAACTCAGCGATCTGGAGGTCAAGCGGGCGGTGGCCTATATGGCCAACGCCGCCGGTGGCCGCTTCACGACCTACGAATGAAACCACGTGCCTGAAGCCCAGCTCACCCGCGTCGAGATCGAGCAACTGCTCGACGAGTGGCTGGAGACCGAGTTCACCTTCCACAACGTCGGACCAGTCGCCCGCGCCCTCTGCCGCCTCGCGCGCGATGACCAGGACTTCGTGCTGGACTGGATCAAACGCATCGCCAGCACCCACATCACGCTGGCCTTCCGCTTCGCCCAGCGCGCCCCTGATCTGCTCAAACGCCTGGACCGCCGCGCCATCGAGGCCTGGGCCGTGCATCTGTGCGATACTTATGATCGCGCTGGCATGTATGCGGCCATCCGCGTAGCCGACGAGGTCCGTAGCTTCATACATGTCCGCGCCGAGCACACCGCCGGCGCCTTGTTCGAAGACATCGCCGGGGTGCTCGGCAATTTCCTGCACGGGCTGGCCGGTCGCCGGCTCAAGCTGGAGCAAGGCGAAGCCGCCTACACCGACGGCGAGCGCATCTTCCTGCCCGCCATCACCGCGCGTTTCCCTGGCCAGGAGGACAATTTCAAGCTGGCCAAGGCCAGCGTGGCGCTACTGTGGGCGCAGACTCGCTTTGGCACCCTGCGCGCCGACCTGAAGGCCGCCAGTGCCGACTATCCGCATCCCGCGCGGGCACTCGCCCAGTTCCACGGTTTAGAGACGCTGCGGCTCACCGCCTGCATCGGCCGCGAACTGCCCGGCCTGTACCGGGAGATGCAGCGCCTATCGGCCTTGCTCGGCGAGCAACTGCCCACCGCCTGGCAGCCCCTAGGCGAACGCCTGGCGCGTCCCGATGCCCAGGTCGAGGACAGCCTGGCCCTATTGGCCGAGGCCTACGCCCTGCCCGATTTCCCACCCCTCTGTTATCAGGGCGAATTACGGCCCGACGCCGTTGCCACCGCCCGTGCCGCCCGAGTTGGCAAGGAAAAGGCGCGTCTGCGCATCAAGCTCGCCCAGTTGGAGGAAGAGCTGCGGCGGCACCGCGACGACGCCGCACGACCCAAGGATACGTTCGCCGAGCGTGATCAGCGCGGCTTTGCCGCTGAGGTGCGGGAGGTGGATGGCCGCATCGATCTCGAGCTCACCCTCGACGGCGTACCGATCGCCCCGCCCGAAGACGTCAGACAGTTGCTGACCTCGGTGTGGCTAGACTTCGGTGATATTCCACCGGAATACCTGGTGCCGGCTGGGCCTGGCGAATACGACGCGAGCCTCTACGATGAACAGGCCGCCGACCCCGATGCGGTCTGGCAGGGCACCTATCACGAGGAAGGCGCCGAACTCTACCCGGAGTGGGATCACGGCCGCCAGCACTATCGCAAGAACTGGTGTGTCATGCGCGAGAAGGAAGTCAAGCCGGTCTACGACGACTTCTACCGCCATACCCTGGAGCGGCACACCGGCACGATCAAGGGACTGCGCCGCGCCTTCGAGGCAATGCGCGACGAAAACCGCCAGATGAAGCGTCAGCCCTACGGTGACGATGTGGACATCGACGCCCTCGTCGAGGCCCTGGCCGACGCCCGCGACGGACGTGAGATGAGCGAGCGGCTGTTCGTTAGACTACACCGCGCCGAGCGCAACATCGCCGTCGCCTTCATGGTGGACATGTCCGGCAGCACCCGCGGCTGGATCAACGAGGCCGAGCGCGAGGCCCTGATCCTGCTTTGCGAGGCCCTTGAGCGCCTGAGTGACCGCTATGCCATTTATGGCTTCTCCGGCATCACCCGCAAGCGCTGCGAGCTCTTCCGCATCAAGACCTTCGATGAGCCTTACACGGACGCGGTGAAGGCACGTATCAGCGGCATCCGTCCACAGGAATATACGCGCATGGGTTTTGCCATCCGCCATCTCACCAAGCTGCTGAAGGCGGTGGAGGCCCGCACCAAGGTGCTGGTGACCCTGTCCGACGGCCGCCCCGACGACTATTTCGACGCCTATCGCGGTACCTATGGCATCGAGGATACGCGCATGGCCTTGATCGAGGCACGCCGCGCCGGCATCCACCCCTTCTGCATCACCCTTGACCGTGAGGCGCGCGACTACCTACCGCATATGTATGGCGCGGCACGGTTCATCATCCTGGACGATGTCAGCATGCTGCCCATGAAGGTCGCCGACATCTACCGCCGCATCACCACATGAGCATGCCGCCACTCGCCATCGGCCCCGGCCGCTACTACAGCAATGGCGCCTACGGCCGCGCCTGGGGTGTGCGCCTGGTACTTGCGCTCATCCTTGATCCAGAGTGCGGGAAGACCATCGTTCGCTTCAAGGGCATGGCCGGCACCTGCCGGCGCAAGAGCGGCGAATGCAGCCTAGAGGAATTTCTGCGCTGGGCGAAATACGAGGTGCAGCTCAACGAAAACTCCTGGCAGCGGGTCAATCCCGTGCACAGCGAGGACAGCACATAAGCCGCAGACGACCTGCGGCTCTCCTATCGGCGCGGCCTAGCGGGTCTTGCCAACGACCTCGATCTCCACGCGCCGGTTGGGTGCCAGGCACGCGACGAGCTTGTCCTTCGGCATCTGCATGTCACACTGCACCACCGGCTGAGTGTCGCCCATACCGCTGGTGATGATGACGCTGGGTTTCACGCCCTTGGCCACCAAGTAGGACTTGACAGAACGGGCACGAGCCTCGGACAGCCGGCGGTTGGCCTCCGGCTTGCCGCTGGCGTCAGCATGACCGACGATCTTGATCTGCTCGACCTCGCCCAAGGCCTTGATCTTCTCGACCACCTCGTCGAGCCGCTGCCTGCCCTCCTTGGACAGGTCGCGGATGCCGGATTTGCCGAGGGCGAACAGAGTGTCGCCCGAGAGCACCATCTTGCTCACCGTGGGTGCGGGGGCCGCTGAGCCTGACGCTGAAGCGGTGACCGGAGTGGCCGTATCGGCGGATTTCGGCAGCAAAGCGGGCTTGGGCGCCTCTATTGGTTTCGCGGCCTCGGCCGCTTTCGGCGCCTCGGCTGGCTTGGGTTGGTCTTCCGCCTTGGCGGGGGCGGCTGCCGGCGTCGCAGGCCCCATCGGCTGGGCCATAGGGAACGGCGTGAAATCGCCGCCGCTCACGGCCGCACTGGAGCTGGCGGAGGGCATGGGCTGGTAGGTCAGCAGATTGGCCCAGGTCGGCCCATAGGTGCGCGGATCCATCATCGCCCCCATCCAGCCTAGGTAAGTGGCCGGGTTGGCAACGTTGGCCATGAGGCTCAGGGCGCGCGGATCCAGGGGCGCCAGGGTCCACTTGAGATAGAGGCCAGGGTTCATGAGATTGAGGAAGGCCCCCCACAGTTTGGGATCGGCCGGCCACAGGGCCCAGCGCATGGCCTTGCCAGGATCGGTCAGGATGGTGGTGAGGGCGGTATAGAAGGCCGGGTCGGCAGCAGCGGCGAACCAGCGCATGGTGATGGCGGGGTCGGCAAACTGTGCCCAGTTACGGTAGGCATTGGGGTTGACCATGCTGTTTAGCATGTTGAACCAGCCCACCGGGTCCTGCATGCCGATCAGGGCGGCCGTGTAGAAATTGGGTTCGGTGACGGTGTTCAACCAAGGAAGGAAGACGCGCGGGTCACGGAAGGCCGAAAGGTTCTGGGTGAAGTCGGTCATGCGCGCAAGCCAGGCCTCGGGCGTCTGTGGCACGGGCTTGTCCGGCTGGCCGGCGAGCACGCTGCTGGCGGGGGGCTGTTCCGCGGCCAGCAGTTGGGTGCTGGCGGCTAGCGTCATGACTAGGGTCAAGGTCCTGATTCTCATGGCTTTCCTCTGTTTGGACGTGAACGAAAAGACGTATACGGACAATCGATCAGCCCGCACCCACCTTGCCAAAAAGTAAGGAACTCGCATAGATACGGACGGACTCCCCCTGTTGCCCAAAAAAGCGGGCTGGAGTCAATTCCGGCCCGCTTTGTGGCCCAATCAGGACGCTGCGGGCAGCAGTGGCACGATCAACAGCGCGACGATGTTGATGATCTTGATCAGCGGGTTCACGGCCGGGCCGGCGGTGTCTTTGTAAGGGTCGCCGACCGTGTCACCGGTCACCGCCGCTTTGTGCGCCTCGGAGCCTTTGCCGCCGAAATTACCCTCCTCGATGTACTTCTTGGCGTTGTCCCAGGCGCCGCCGCCGGTGGTCATGGAGATGGCCACGAAGATGCCGGTGACGATGGTGCCGAGTAGCACGCCGCCCAGGGCCTTGGGCCCCAGGATGAGGCCGACCAGGACCGGGACGAGCAAGGGCAAGAGCGACGGGATCATCATCTCCTTGATGGCAGCCCGGGTGAGCATGTCCACCGCGCGGGAATAGTCTGGCTTTGCACGCCCCTCCATGATGCCCGCGATCTCGCGGAACTGCCGGCGCACCTCGATCACCACGCTGCCGGCGGCACGGCCCACGGCCTCCATGGCCATGGAGCCGAACAGATAGGGCACCATACCGCCGATGAACAGGCCGATGATCACCATGTGGTCGGACAAATCGAAGTTTAGCGACAGGCCGCGTGCCTCCAAGGCATGGGTATAGTCGGCGAATAGCACCAGGGCGGACAGGCCGGCCGAGCCGATGGCGTAGCCTTTGGTCACCGCCTTGGTGGTATTGCCCACGGCGTCGAGCGGGTCGGTGATGTTGCGGATCTCCTTGGGTAGATCGGCCATCTCGGCGATCCCACCCGCGTTGTCGGTCACCGGACCATAGGCGTCGAGGGCGACGATGATGCCGGTCATGGAAAGCATGGCAGTGGCTGCCACGGCGATCGCATACAACCCGCCTAAGGCATAGGCCCCCCAGATGGCCAGACATACGGCGATGACGGGCGCAGCAGTGGCCTTCATCGACACCCCCAGCCCGGCGATGATGTTGGTGCCGTGGCCGGTGGTGGATGCCTCGGCGATGTGGCGCACGGGGCTGAACTCGGTGGCGGTGTAGTACTCGGTGATGACCACCATGGCAGCGGTGAGCGCCAGACCGATGAGTGCCGCCAGGTAGAGGTTGAGCGTCGGGATGGTGCTGCCGTCGGTCATGGCGAGGCCCTCGCCCAGCATCCAGGTCGTGACCGGATAGAAGGCGATGATGGCGATCACCCCGGAGACGATGAGGCCGCGGTACAGGGCGTTCATGATCTTGCCGCCCTCGCGCGCCCGGACGAAGAAGGTGCCGATGATGGAGGCGATGATAGAGACCCCACCCAAGACCAGGGGATAGATCACCGCTTGGGCCGAGTCGGCGGCGGCCACCATCAAGCTGCCAAGGAGCATGGTGGCGATGATGGTCACGGCATAGGTCTCGAACAAGTCGGCAGCCATGCCAGCGCAGTCGCCCACGTTGTCGCCCACGTTGTCGGCGATCACTGCGGGGTTACGCGGGTCGTCCTCAGGGATGCCAGCCTCGACCTTGCCGACCAGGTCGGCCCCCACGTCGGCGCCCTTGGTGAAGATGCCGCCGCCGAGACGGGCAAAGATGGAGATGAGCGAGCCGCCAAAACCCAAGCCGACCAAGGCATGGATGGCATCCTTCGTCTCGTAACCCATGCCCGTCAGCACCGCGTAGTAACCGGCCACGCCGAGTAACCCCAGCCCCACGACCAGCAGGCCGGTGATGGCGCCGCCCCTGAAGGCGACGTTCAGCGCTGCGTTCAGGCCTTGGCTGGCGGCCTGAGCGGTGCGCACATTGGCGCGCACCGATACGTTCATACCGATGAAACCAGCCGCACCCGAGAGGATGGCGCCGATGGCAAAGCCGATGGAGGTGGGCAGGTGTAGGAAGATGGCCAACAGCAGGAAGAGCACCACACCAACCATGGCAATGGTGGTGTACTGGCGCTTGAGATAGGCTTGCGCCCCCTCCTGTACGGCTGCGGCGATCGCCTGCATACGTTCGTTGCCGGCGGGTAGCCCCAGGACCCACTTGATGGACATCACCCCATACAGCAGGGCCAGTCCGCCAGCCACGAGGGCAAACACGAGACCTTCACTCATCGCTTTTTCTCCTCCACGCGGGTCGAATAGGTCGGGACAGGTAGAACATCCCCTGCGCGCCCTATGCCTAGCACATCAGGATTCGCTTTTACACTTCTCCGGTTAGAAAATCATTACAGATCCGGCTTACCGATCGCCAGCCCGCCCTCGAAGCGCGTGCCCGGCTCGAAGCCGAAGATGGCGTCGAGGTTGAGTTCGCGGATCAACTGGTCGACCGCGGCTTGGCCGTGCTCTCGGTTGACCTCGGACAGAATCAGTTTGGCCGAGTTGGCGTTGTAAAAACCGCCGAAATCGGCCTGGACCTTGAGGAGTTGGCGGGCGCGGTCGAGGGTCATGGTGATGGCGCCGGGTCGGTACGGGGACGGGCCCTTGGCCGGTCAGAGCTTGAATTCCGGCAGCTTCTTCGGCACCGGCGCATTCTTCAGCGTCACATATACCGGTAGGCCCCCCTCGTACTTGGGATAGTCCTCGCCCTGGATGAGGCCGGTGAGATACTTGCGGCACTTCTCGGTAATGCCGAAGCCGTCTTTGCTGATGAAGTCGCGCGGCATGAATTTTTCGACATTGGCCACGTCTTTGAGGTCGGCCACACCGATCTTGTACTTGTAGGGCTCATCGGAGATCCGCACGATGGTGGGCATGACCGAGTTCTTACCCTTGACCGCCAGCTCCACGGCAGCCTTGCCCAGCTCGTAGGCCTGTTTCACATCGGTCTTGGAGGCAATGTGGCGGGCGGCGCGCTGCAGATAATCAGCCACGGCCCAGTGGTACTTGTACCCGAGTTTCTCTTTGATCATGTTGGCCACCACCGGCGCGGCACCGCCTAGCTGCGCGTGGCCGAAGGCATCGCGGGTGCCCTGCTCGGCCAGGAAGCGGCCATCCGGGTATTTGCAGCCCTCGGACACCACCACGGTGCAGTAGCCGTGCTTCTTGACGTTCTCGTCCACCTTGGCGAGGAATCTCTCCGGGTCGAACTCGATCTCCGGGAACAGGATCACAACGGGGATGCCTTTGTCCGCGACGAGACCGCCAGCCGCGGCGATCCAACCGGCATGCCGACCCATGACCTCGATGACGAAGACCTTGGTCGAGGTCTTGGCCATGGAGCGCACGTCGTAGCTGGCCTCCAGCGTCGAGACTGCGATGTACTTGGCCACCGAACCGAAGCCGGGACAGCAGTCGGTGATGGGCAGGTCGTTATCCACCGTCTTGGGCACATGGATGGCCTGGATGGGGTAACCCATGGCCTCGGACAGTTGGCTCACCTTGTAACAGGTGTCGGCCGAGTCACCACCACCGTTATAGAAGAAATAGCCGATGTTGTGCGCGCGGAACACCTCGATCAGGCGCTCGTACTCGCGCTTGTTGGCCTCTAGGCTCTTCAGCTTGTAGCGGCACGAGCCGAAAGCACCGGAGGGGGTATAGCGCAAGGCGGCAATCGCCTCGTCGCTCTCTTTGCTGGTGTCGATCAAGTCCTCGGTGAGCGCGCCGATGATGCCATTGCGGCCGGCATAGACCTTGCCGATCACGTCGCTGTGTTTACGACAGGCCTCGATCACACCGCAGGCAGAGGCGTTGATGACGGCGGTCACGCCACCGGACTGGGCGTAGAACGCATTCTTTTTCTTGGCCATACTCGAGTCTCTCCTTGATTCCAAACGAAAAGGGCGCGGCTCGTGCCACGCCCGTTCTAATCAACCAGCACCCTCCTGGGCGCGCTGGCGTCCCACCTCCTCCTGGACTTTTAAGAGCGTGATGACGCAATCACCCAGGTTGTCATATTCCTCACGGCCGGTACCGTAACGGTCCTTGACCGAGTAGTAGAACATCGCCCGATAGCCGGCTGGCCCTGTTTTGGCCACCACGAAGCCACAATCCTCCGCCTTCCAGAAAAGCGCTGGACAAACGGTCAGCTCGCGGTCTGCCGGCGAGAGTCTGACCTCGGTCTCCACCTCCTGCACCTCGATGTCATGGCCGAAGCGCTCCTTGAGGGTGGTCTGCACCAAGGCCAGGTCGGCTGGTGTGAAACCCGGGATTTCCATCGGAGCCAGTAGGGCTATTTACGCACCGAGTCCAGCGCGGCAAAGATGGCATCGCGGACAGCCTCGACCGAACCGACGCCGTTGATCTTGAAGTACTTGGGTGCTGCCGGGTCACCCGTGGCGGCCCAGTCAGAATAGTACTTCACCAGAGGCTCGGTCTGGGCATGATAGACATCCAGCCGCTTGCGCACCGTCTCTTCCTTGTCGTCGTCACGCTGGATCAGATCCTCGCCGGTGATATCGTCCTTGCCGGGGACCTTGGGCGGATTGAAGACGATGTGGTAAGTACGGCCAGAGGCCAGATGCACACGCCGGCCCGACATCCGCTTGATGATCTCCTCGTCCGGCACGTCGATCTCCACCACGGCGTCGAGCGGCACGCCCGCGGCCTTTAGCGCCTCGGCCTGCGGAATGGTGCGCGGGAAGCCGTCGAACAGATAGCCAGCCTTGCAGTCGTCCTCTTTGAGGCGCTCCTGCACCATGCCGATGATGATGTCGTCCGACACCAGACCGCCGGCGTCCATGATGGCCTTGGCCTTCTGGCCCAGTTCGGTTCCGGCCTTGACGTGGGCGCGCAGCATGTCGCCGGTGGAGATCTGTGGGATGCCGTAACGCTCCTTGATGAAGTTGGCCTGGGTGCCTTTGCCCGCGCCGGGGCCGCCGAGTAGGATCAGTCGCATGCAATAACCTCTTGAGTTCGTTCCCGTTTGCCGGGTAGGGGTTGGGTGGGGTCACATACCTGAGCGTACCAAAGCGTATTCAACCCGGGCCGCCAAAGACAGTTAAATTTTTATATTTGCTTATAAGCCGAGATTATTTCTACACAGAGCAGCAGTGTGGGCAGTCGGCGAACTCGACTCACGATACGCCCATCTCCCTCAGGGGAGAACTTCCCTGACGATCCAGCCGGGTGCTTTCGCTACGCCCTACCGGCAAAGATACGCCGTACGGTCTTGAGATCGGCCTCGGTGTCCACACCGGGCAGGCTGGGCTGGGCGTGGGTCACGACCGCGATGCGATAGCCGTGCCAGAGGGCACGCAGCTGCTCCAGGGCCTCGAAGTCTTCGATCGGCGGTCGGCCAAGATGCGGATAGCGGCGGAGAAAACCGACCCGGTAGGCGTAAAGGCCGACATGGCGGAAGACGGGCAATCCGCTTGGCAGAGAGGAGGACATGCCCAGCGGCGTGGTGCCAGACCAGGCATCGCGTGCCCAGGGGATGGGGGCGCGGGAGAAGTAGAGCGCATAGCCCTGCGCGTCCAACACCACCTTCACCACGTTGGGGTTGAACACCTCCTCAATCGTGTGCAAGGGGTGGCAGACGGTGGCCATGGCAGCCTGCGGTCGCTCGTACAAGACCTCGGCGGTCTGGCGGATGAGTCCGGGGTCGATCAGCGGCTCGTCACCTTGGACGTTGGCCACCACTGCCTCTTCTCCCCACCCCATGCGTGTCGCCACTTCAGCCAGACGGTCGGTGCCCGAGGCGCAATCGGGCGAGGTCATGCAAACCTCAAAACCGTGCGCTCGCACGGCCTCGGCCACCGCCGGATGGTCGGTCGCCACCCAGACCCCAGCCGCACCGCTCGCCGCCGCCTGCTCCGCCACACGCACGACCATGGGCTTACCAGCGATGTCAGCGAGCGGCTTGCCCGGTAGCCGCGTGGAGGCATAGCGGGCAGGGATGACGGCGTAGAAACTGGGCATGGCCTATCGTATGGAATACCGCGTGTTATAGCGGATGCCGATCAATACGTACAGACTACACCCAAGACCCTTGTCTGCAACACTACAAAATGCTTGCTTGACACAAACCAGAAGGACCAGGCCAGGCCGCTCGCGATCCAGTACCATGAAGTGGCCGCCGCGGCACCCCAGTCCCGCCCGCCATCGCCCCACAAGCAACGACGACAAGCCATGAGGAATAGTTTACAATTCCTGTCAACAATTGCCCCCATCGCCCCCGGTCCCGTAAAATTGCGGTGGTTTTTTCTCACAACCTGACAGGAGAAACGACATGGAACACCAACTGCCCCCCCTTCCCTATCCCAAGGACGCGCTCGCCCCGCACATGAGCGCCGAGACCTTCGAATACCACCATGGTAAGCACCACCAGGCCTATGTCACCAACCTCAACAACCTGATCAAAGGCACCGAGTACGAGAACAAAAGCCTGGAGGACATCATCAAGACTGCGCCGGCCGGCGGCATCTTCAACAACGCCGCCCAGGTCTGGAACCACACCTTTTTCTGGAACTGCATGAAGCCGGGCGGTGGCGGTACCCCCTCCGGTGCTCTCGCCGAAGCCATCAACAAGAAATGGGGCTCCTATGACGAATTCAAGAAGGCATTCCTGGCGAGCGCCGTGGGCAACTTCGGCTCCGGCTGGACTTGGCTGGTGAAAAAACCCGACGGCTCGGTGGACATCGTCAACACCAGCAATGCGGCCACCCCGCTGACCACCGCCGACAAGCCTCTGCTGACCATCGACGTGTGGGAGCATGCCTACTACATCGACTACCGCAACGCGCGTCCCAAGTTCGTCGAGACCTTCCTCGA
>CALAMX010000019.1 GCA_937925755.1 uncultured Burkholderiales bacterium | reverse complement strand
GAACCCGTTCATCCGCGTCTGGAATACCGCTCGGGCTTGGCCGACTATATCCCCTATCGTGAGTC
The DNA here is from genome assembly GCA_937925755.1 of uncultured Burkholderiales bacterium. Classification (GTDB taxonomy): domain Bacteria; phylum Pseudomonadota; class Gammaproteobacteria; order Burkholderiales; family Thiobacillaceae; genus JANWZL01. Next base: position 2,740 of record CALAMX010000019.1, on the reverse strand, counting down.
CGAGCGGGTGGACTGGCGCGCGGCGAACGACACGGTCGGCCGTCTGGGCGGTCACCTGGGTCACGTCGCGACCCATGGCCAAGGGACGGTGCCTCAAGCAGCGCCGGGGCCGGCCGGGGCGCAGGCGGCAGGCGAGGGGAGGGGGCGGCAATGAAACGCGGCCTGCTGCTCGTCGCTGCCTCGCTCCTTTCCGGCTGCGCCAGCTTCAGCCCAGACGGCGGCTTCGAGCGCGTACAGGCGCTCGCCCAGGAGCGGGTCGGGGTGCAGCCACGGCGCGTTGCCTACGAGGCCGAGGCCGACAGCGTGGCGGCCGAGCTCACGCGTCTGCTGGCAGCGCCGCTCACGGCCGACACCGCCGTGCGCATTGCCCTCATGAACAACCGTGGCCTGCAGGCACGATTCGCCGAACTCGGCATCGCCGAGGCGGAGTTCGTGCAGGCCAGCCGGCCACGCAACCCTGGCTTCACTTATGGCCGTTTCAGCCAGGGTGACGAGCGCGAATTCGAGCGCGGCCTCCTGTTCGATTTGATGTGGTTGATCACCCTGCCCGCGCGCAGCGAGATCGAGCAACGGCGCTTTGCCCAGACCCAGCTCGAGGTTGCCGGCGAGGTCCTGCGCCTCGCCCAGGCCACGCGGCAGGCCTGGTTCTCGGCGGTGGCGGCACAACAGACGGTGCTCCATCTGGAAGAGATCGTTGCCGCTGCCCGCGCCGCGGCGGAATTGGCGACGCGGATGGCCGAGGTGGGCAATTTCAGCCGCCTGCGCCAGCAGCGCGAACAGCTCTTGTACGCGGAACTCGCCGCCGAGCTGGCACGCGCCCGTCTCACGGCGGTGCGCAGCCGTGAGACGCTCACTCGCCTGCTGGGGCTCATGGGCACGCAACGCGACTATGTCCTGCCAGAGCGACTGCCCGAACTGCCGGCGGCGCCGCGCGACGAGCCGGAGATCGTGCGCCTGGCAATGGAAAGCCGCCTGGACGTGCGCCTGGCGCGTGAGGCGCTGGCCGGGCTGGCTCGCAACCTGGGGCTTACGCGCAGCACCGGACTCATCAACGTGCTGGAGGTGGGCTGGCTCAACAGCACCTCCAATGCAGCCCCGGTCAAGCGTGGCTATGAGATCGAGCTGCGGCTGCCCATCTTCGACTGGGGCGCGGCGCGCGTGGCCCGCGCCGAGGCCCTGTACACCCAGGCGATGCACCGCGTGGCGGAGATCGCCATCGAGGCCCAGTCGGAGGTGGTCGAGGCCTACATGGCCTATCGTGCCGCCTACGATCTCGCGCGGCACTATCGCGACGAGATCCTGCCGCTGACCGAACGCATCGCCGAGGAGGGGCTGCTGCGCTACAACGGCATGCTCGTGAGCGTCTGGGATCTGCTTGCCGACGCCCGCCAGCGCATCCAAGGCGAGCTGGCGGCCACCCTCGCCCTGCGCGATTTCTGGTTGGCCGAGACGCAATTGCAGATGGCGATGAACGGCAAAGGCGCGGGCGGCCTCGTCCTGAGCGGCGGCACACCGGTCGCCGAGCCGGCAAGCAAGGCGCATTGAAAAAGGATAGACAGATGAACCGACGTGGGTTTCTGACCGCCTCCGCCGCCGCCCTGGGCGCCGGCATGGTATCGCGCGCCAGCGCCGCAGGGCTGCCCGAGGTGGTGAGTGTGACCGACCCGGCCACGCGGCCGCCACTCGTGCCACCCAACGGTCGCCCCTACCGGCCGGTGGTGACCTTGAACGGCTGGTCCTTGCCCTGGCGGATGAAAAACGGTGTCAAGGAGTTCCACTTGGTGGCCGAGCCGGTCGTGCGCGAGCTTGCACCGGGCATGGTGGCGCGGCTGTGGGGCTACAACGGCGGAAGCCCCGGCCCGACCATCGAGTGCGTGGAGGGCGACCGCGTGCGCATCTTCGTCACCAATCGCCTGCCCGAGCACACCAGCATCCACTGGCACGGCATACTGCTGCCCAATGGCATGGACGGCGTCGGGGGGCTTACCCAGCCGCAGATCCAGCCGGGCAAGACCTTCGTCTACGAGTTCGAGATGGTCAAGTCCGGTACCTTCATGTACCACCCGCATGCCGACGAGATGGTGCAGATGGCCATGGGGATGATGGGCTTCCTGGTGGTGCACCCCAAGGACCCGGAATTCATGCGCGTAGACCGCGACTACGTCTTCCTGCTCAACGCCTTCGACATCGAACCGGGGAGTTTCACGCCCAAGGTCAACACCATGCTGGACTTCAATCTCTGGTGTTGGAACAGCCGGGTCTTTCCCGGCATCCAGCACCTGGTGGCGCGGACCGGCGAGCGGGTGCGCATCCGCGCGGGGAATCTCACCATGACCAACCACCCGCTGCACCTGCACGGGGTCGAGTTCGAGGTCACCGGCACCGACGGCGGCTGGGTGCCGAAGTCGGCCCGCTGGCCTGAGGTGACGGTGGACGTGGCGGTGGGTCAGATGCGCGCCATCGAGTTCGTCGCCGAGCGGCCGGGCGACTGGGCCTTCCATTGTCACAAATCGCACCACACCATGAACGCCATGGGCCATGACGTGCCGACCCTGATCGGCGTGGACCACCGCGGTGTCGTCGAGACGCTCCAGCGGGTGGCCCCGGGTTACATGGTGATGGGTGAGCGCGGCATGGCCGATATGGGTGAGATGGAAATGGCCCTGCCCGAAAACACCTTGCCGATGATGAGCGGCTGGGGGCAGTACGGCCCGATCGAGATGGGCGGCATGTTCACCGT
>CALAMX010000018.1 GCA_937925755.1 uncultured Burkholderiales bacterium | reverse complement strand
TATTGCGCGGGTGGGCCAGCCAGCGCACGGGTGATGCGCACCCGCTCCTCGCCCTCGGTGATCTCCAGTTCGGCGATGCCCGACTCCTGCACCAGATCGATGAGCTTTTTGAGTTTGCGCAGATCCATTCATTCCTCCAGGGCATGAAGGGCATAGCCCAGGGCAAAGAGATAGCCCATGGCCCCCAGACCGGTGATCGTCCCCACGGCGAGATCCGAGAAATAGGACTGCCGGCGGAAGGGCTCGCGGGCGTGCACGTTGGACAGGTGTACCTCGATGAAGGGGATGGCCACGGCCGCCAGGGCGTCGCGTAGCGCCACGCTGGTGTGGGTGAAGGCGGCGGGGTTGATGATGATGAAGCCCACCCCTTCCTCGCGCGCCGCTTGGATGCGCTCGATGAGCAGATGTTCGGCGTTGCTCTGGAAGCACTCTACGGTCACCCCGGCGGCGCGACCCTGTTCCTGTAGCGCCGCGTCGATCTCGGCCAGGGTCTGGCTGCCGTAGTGTTCCGGCTCCCGGCTACCCAAGAGGTTGAGATTGGGCCCGTGTAGGACCAGGATCTTGGCCCTGTCTTTTGCGCTCGGGGCAGCGTCGGGTGCGGATTTTGACGGGCGCCTTCTGGGGGGCATGGGGGTATGCCGCGTGTCATGAAGTGGCCGCGAGTTTGCCGCAAATGCCCGGCAATTGTCCAGAATTCGCCACGGGTTCGCGGCAGGTTGGGCGGGCTCGGCACCCACCCGGCCGCTCTGGCGTACAATGCGCCCTTCTGCGTTGCCCACATGCCTCTGCCTACACCCACATCCCTCACCCTCTGGCGCCTGATCGATGGCAAACCGGGCCACGAAAAACAGAGCCTGGGACTCGCGCAGGCCCTAAAGCGCCTTGCCGCGGCGCGCTGGTACGACATCCCGGTGCAGGGCAAGGGTTTGGCTGCCGTTCGCGCCGCACTGCGCTGGGGGCTCAAGCGTTTTCCCGCTGGGTGCGGACTGCCCGCCCCCGATCTGATCCTCGCCGCCGGCCATGCCGCTCATCTGCCTGCACTTGCCGCCCGGCGCACCTATGGCGGCCGCATCGTGGTGCTGATGCGGCCCAGCCTACCGTCTGGGCTGTTCGACCTGTGCCTGATCCCGCTGCATGACCGGCCAGCGAAGAGGCCCAATATCATCGCGACCCAGGGGGTGCTCAACGCGGTCAGCGTGGCCGGTGTACATGACCCGCAGAAGGGGTTGATACTCCTCGGCGGACCCTCCCCGCATTACCATTGGGACGATGCCGCCATCGCCGCCCAGGTGCGGGAAGTCGTGGCGGTCAGGCAGGACATGACCTGGACCCTCACCACTTCACGCCGCACCCCAACGTCCTTGCTCGCCGCCCTGGGTGAAGTGCCCGGGCTTCTGGTGTACCCACACACCCAGACGCCGGCCGGCTGGTTGGAGTCGCATCTGGCCGAGTCTGCCGAGGTCTGGGTGAGTCCCGACAGCGGCTCCATGGTCTATGAGGCGCTGACCGCCGGCTGCCGCGTGGGACTGTTCGAACTCGCCCCCAGCGCGGGTTCGCGCATCGTCAGCGACATCGCCCACCTCATCGAGGCCGGCTGGGTCACCTCCATCGCCCGCTGGCGACGTGAACGAACGTTGGCCCCGGCGCCCGTAGGCTTCAACGAGGCCGAGCGCTGCGCCCGCTTGATCCTCGCGCGCTGGTATGCTTGAGGCCACGGCGCAGCGCCTTACCGTCGTCCAGGTCCTGCCCGCGTTGGAGTCGGGCGGTGTGGAACGCGGTACCCTGGAGGTCGGCAAATACCTCGTCGCGCACGGCCACCGCTCCATCGTCATCTCCGCCGGTGGCCGTATGGTGGAAGCGCTTGAGCGCGAAGGCAGCGAACACCTCGCTTGGGACGTCGGCCGCAAGAGCCTGCGGACGCTACGCTGGGTGCCACGGCTCAGGCGTTTTCTGCATGAGAACCGGGTGGATATCCTGCACGCCCGCTCACGCCTGCCGGCCTGGGTGGCCTATCTCGCCTGGCGCGGCATGGACCCGGCCACACGGCCCCATTTCGTCACCAGCGTGCACGGGCTCTACTCGGTCAACGCCTATAGCGCGGTGATGGTCAGGGGCGAGCGGGTGATCGCCGTGTCCGAGACGGTGCGCGACTATATCCTGCGCCACTACCCAGAGGTCGAGCCGGGGCGCATCGTGGTCATCCCGCGCGGCGTCGATCCGGCCGAATTCCCCCACGGCTACCAGCCGCCGCCGGCGTGGCTTGCCGCCTGGCAGGCGCAGTACCCGCAGCTAGCCGGCAAGAAGGTCCTGACGCTGCCAGGGCGTATCACTCGGCTCAAGGGGCACGAGGATTTCATCGACCTCATCGCCCGGCTCAAGGCACAGGGCCTGCCGGTACACGGCCTCATCGTCGGCGGCGCTCATCCGCGCAAACAGGACTATCTGCAGGAGCTCAAGCGCAAGGTGGGCGCGGCGGGGCTCGAGGCGGACATCACCTTCACCGGCCAACGCAGCGATCTACGCGAAATCATGGCGGTCTCGGACCTGGTGCTGTCGCTGTCGCGCCAGCCGGAATCCTTTGGCCGCACCGTGCTGGAGGCGCTGAGCCTGGGGGT
>CALAMX010000017.1 GCA_937925755.1 uncultured Burkholderiales bacterium | reverse complement strand
CGCCGGATGAGGTTGGCGATGACGTTGAGCGAGATGGGGTCCAGACCGGCGAAGGGCTCGTCGTACATGATCAGCATGGGGTCGAGGGCGATGGCCCGCGCCAGCGCCACGCGCCGCGACATGCCGCCGGAGAGCTCAGCGGTGGCCATGGCGTGCGTGCCGCGCAGGCCGACGGCGTTGAGCTTCATGAGCACTAGGTCACGGATCATCTCTTCGGGTAGGTCGGTGTGTTCGCGCAGGGGGAAGGCGACGTTCTCGAATACGGAGAGATCGGAGAACAGGCCGCTTTCCTGGAACATGCGGCCGATTTTGCGACGCAGACGATAGAGGGCGTCGTTGTCGAGGTGGTGGACGATCTGGCCGTCGACCGTGACGCTGCCGGCATCAGGGGCTTCCTCGCCGCCGATGAGCTTGAGCAGCGTGGACTTGCCGCAGCCGCTGGCACCCAGCACGGCCGCCACCTCGCCACGCGCCACCGCGAGGTCGATGCCGCGCAGGACCTCGCGTTCGCCGTAGGCGAAGGAGAGGTCGCGGATCTCCACCAGGTTGTCCTTGCTCACCGGATTCTTCGTCTCGATGGCGCAATCTTGACGGCGCGGATTCGCATGCGAGTGGCAAGGCGGCGGCCCCGACCTCCGGCGTGGATTAAGCCCGGCGCGGTCGCGGCGGTCGCCGCTTTTGCGCCACCTGCGCTGCCGTGTGTGTCAATGATACGTCAGCTCGGACCAGCGCCGCTCGTCGATGAGCCGCCGCTTGAGCACCTGCCACGGCTCGCTCGAGCCGGCGGCGCGGGCGAGGACCTCGTCGAGGGCGGTGGCGACCTTGTGCATGCCGGCGAGATAGACGTGGGTGTTGGGCGCCTGCAGGAGATGCCAGATGTCGGCCACGTGGTCGGCCAGGCCGTCCCTCAGGGCGTCGCCCTCGTCGGCCAGCATATTGCGCCGCAACGCCTTGAAGGCCTGGAAGGTGGCCTCGTCGTAGTAGTTGGCGAGGTCGTTGTTGAGATCGTTCATGTAGAGGAGCTCGGTACCGGTCTTGGCGCCGTAGTAGAGCCGCACCACGCCCTGCCAGCCACCGCGCTCGCGGTAGATCTGGCGCAGCAGGGCGCGGAAGGGGGCGATGCCGGTGCCGGTACCGAGCATGAGCAGGTTGCTCGCCGGGTCCGCCGGCATGCGGAAGGGGCTGGGATAGGGGCCGGTGAGGGTGATGCGCTCGCCCGGCTGCGCGTCGCACAGGTAGTTGGAGGCGATGCCGGGATAGCGCTCGCCGGAGACCTCGTCGATGTAAAAGCAGCGCCGCACCAGCAGTTCCAGCGCCACGCCGTGGCCGGCCGGCGCGCTGTGGGCGATGGTGTAGTAACGGTGGTGGTAGGGATTGCCGAATGGATGGGGCCCAGGGACGAGCACGCCGACGACCTGCCCCGCCGGGTAGTAGTGCGGTGCCTCGTCGAGGGTGAGCACGATCTGGCGCACCTCGTCGGTGTCCTCGGGGGTGATGCGCTTGGAGTCGCGCACCGTCGCCGTGTGTGTCTCGGTGCGACCGGGGAGGTAGGGGATCGGGTTCATGGCTGTCACATGCTCGCGGAAAAACGCCTATCCTTCAATATAGGGCAGCGACGGTGAGCTGACAGTGGACGTCATAGGTGTGAGCATGCGGAGTCCGGCCCTGACCGGGTGCGGCGCGTGCGGGGGTGCGGGGCCGTGGCACTGACCCCCATCGCCCTGGCGGCCGCATTCATGGCTGGGCTTGGCGGGTTGCTGGCCGCCCTGCTGGCGCTGGCCAGCCGGCGCTTCTATGTCTATGAGGACCCGCGTATCGACGCGGTGGAGGCCCTGTTGCCGCATGCGAACTGCGGCTCCTGCGGCATGGCCGGCTGTCGGGCCTTCGCCGAGGCGGTGGTGGCGGGCCGCGTCGAACCGGCACGCTGCACGGTCAACACGCCTGAGCGCAACGCGCAGATCGCGCGGCTGCTGGGGGTGGCGGTGGGCCAGGCGCAGCGGCGTGTGGCGCGCTTAGCCTGCGCCGGCGGCAGCCATGTGGCGCGCATGCGCGCCCGCTATGATGGGCTGGCGAGCTGCCGCGCTGCCGCTTCGGTGGGGGGCGGCGGCAAGGCCTGCGCCTGGGGATGTCTGGGGCTGGGCGATTGCGCTGCGGTGTGCGAATTCTCGGCCATCCAGATGGACCCGTTCGACCTGCCGGTGGTAGACGCGGAGCGCTGCACCGGTTGCGGCGACTGTGTGGAGGTCTGCCCCAAAGACCTGTTTTCGTTACAGCCACTGGCGCACAAGCTATGGGTGGCCTGCCGCAACCGCGCCGACGGCGCCACGGCCGAGGCGCAGTGCGAGGTGGCCTGTACCGCCTGCGGCCGCTGTGTGGCCGACGCCGCACCTGGGCTGATCCGGCTGGAGGACAACCTGGCGGTGATCGATTACAGCCGCAACGCGCTCGCCCGACGCGAGGCGATCGAGCGCTGTCCGACCGGGGCCATCGTCTGGCTGGAGGGGGGGCAGGTCTTGCGCGGGCGCGCCGCCAAGCGCATCGTAAGGGTGACGCCGCTACCGCTGGCGTCCGAGGTGTAGACGAGTTTGAGCAAGGGGGTCGCCATGCTGGGCAAACCGTTGGACAGGTACAAGGCGGAGACCGGCGCCGGCACGCGCTCGGAGGTCCAGCCGGTGAAATATCCCGGCGTGCGCGACGCCGTCGACGGCAACACCGCCGTGATCCTGGTCGAACGCGAGGCCTCCGATGCCGCGGGGGCCTACCCGATCACCCCCGCCACGCAGATGGGGGAGTACTGGGCCGAGGCGGCGGCCGCGGGGCATGTCAACGTCTCGGGTCGTGCCCTGATCTTCATCGAGCCCGAATCCGAACACGCGGCAGCCGGGGTGACGGCGGGTTTGGCCATGGCCGGGCTGCGCGCGGTGAACTTTAGCGCCTCACAGGGCGTGGCCTTCATGCACGAGTCGCTCTATGCGGCGGCGGGCAAGCGCCTGCCCTATGTACTCAACATGGGCTGCCGCGCCATCACCAAGGCCACGCTCAACGTGCACTGCGGCCACGACGACTACCATTGCGTGGACGACACCGGCTTCATCCAGGTCTTCGCCCGCAACGCGCAGGAGGCGGCCGACCTCAACCTGATCGTGCGCAAGACGGCGGAGCTGGCGCTAACGCCAGCGATCATGGCCATGGATGGGTTCCTCACCACGCACGTGATTGAGCCGGTACGCCTGCCCGAGCGCGCCCTCATCGCCGAATACCTGGGTCGGCCGGACGACCTGATCGACAGCCCCACTCCGGCGCAAGCCCTGCTGTTCGGGCCGAGACGGCGGCGGGTGCCGGCGCTGTGGGACGTGGACGTGCCGCTGGTCGCCGGGGGGGTTGCCAACCAAGACGCCTACATGCAGGCGGTGGCGGCACAGCGGCCGTATTTCTTCGCGCACATTCCGGCGCTCATGGACCGCTGCATGGGCGAATACGCCGCGCTCACCGGGCGGCGCTACGCGCGGGTGATGACCTACCGCTGCGAGGATGCCGACTATCTGATCCTGGGGCAGGGCTCCATGTGCATCCAGGCCGAGGCCCTGGCCGACTGGCTGCGGGAGAAGCGCGGCATCCGCCTGGGGGTGGTGAGCCTGACGCTTTACCGTCCCTTCCCGGGCGACCTGCTGGGACCCATCCTCAACGGACGCAAGGGGGTGGCGGTGCTGGAGCGCACCGACCAGCCCCTGGCCGAGGACTTGCCCTTGCTGCGCGAGGTGCGCGCCGCCCTGGGCAAATGTCTGGAAAACGGCGCTAGGGCGGAAGACCCACCCTATCCTGGCTATGCCGTGTACGCCTCGGCCCGCGACTTGCCGCCGTTGTACTCCGGCTGCTATGGGCTGGGTTCGCGCGATCTGCAGCCGGGCGACCTCCTGGCGGCCGTGGAGAACATGCTGCCGGATGGCGCCCGGCGGCGCTTCTACTACCTGGGCGTGGATTTCGTGCGCGAGCGGCCGGCCAGCCCACGCGAGGAGGTCTATCTGCAGGAGCTCACCGCGGCCTATCCGCAGATCACCGCGCTCAGTCTGCGGGCGCGGGAAAACCCTGACCTGCTACCCAAAGGCGGCATCGCCGTGCGCATGCATTCGGTCGGCGGCTGGGGGGCGGTGACCACCGGCAAGAACCTGGCGATGACCCTGCACGAACTGCTCGGCTGGGACATCAAGGCGAACCCGAAGTATGGCTCGGAAAAGAAAGGGCAACCCACCACCTATTACCTGTCCGCCGCACCGGAACCCATCCGCGTGAACTGTGAGTACCGGCACGTGGACGTGGTGCTCTCGCCCGACCCCAACGTCTTCAGCCACACCAACGCGGTGGCGGGCCTAGGCCGCGGCGGGGTGTTCGTCATCCAGAGCAACCTCGCTAGCCCCGAGGCCGTGTGGGCGAGCTTCCCGCTGCACGTCCAGCAGGCCATCGTCGAGCGCGGCATCCGCGTCTATTACCTGGACGCCTTCCGCATCGCGCGCGAGGAGGCGACCAACCCCGACCTGCAGCTCAGGATGCAGGGCAACGCCTTCCAAGGCGCCTTCTTCCGCGCCTCGGACGTGAGAGAAAGGGCGGGGCTCGACGAAGAGGCGCTGTTTCGCGCCATCGAGCGGCAGCTCGAGGAGAAGTTTGGCAAGAAGGGGCGGCGCGTGGTGGACGACAACCTGCGCGTGGTCAAGCGCGGTTATCTAGAGCTCACCGAGATCCCGGAGACCGCCAAAAAGGTCGGCGCCCGCCCGCAGGCGACGACGGTCGCGCCCCTGCCGGCGCTGCTCGCACGCCTGCCTGAGGCCGATGCCCGGCTGCCCAACCGCGCCGCCGACATCCACCGCTTCTGGCAGGCCACCGCTAGTTTCTATGCGAGCGGACAGGGGTCGGACAACCTGGCCGACCCCTTCATGGGGTTGTCGCTGATGCCGGCGATCTCCGGCATCTTCCGCGACATGACCCAGATCCGCTACGAGCATCCGGAGTGGGTGCCAGAGAACTGCACCGCCTGCGGCGAGTGCTACACCGCTTGCCCCGATTCGGCCATTCCGGGCCTGGTGAGCACGCCGGCCGACATCCTCGCCACCGCGATCAAGCGCATCGAGACGAGCGGCCGACCCACCCGCTTCCTGCGCCGCGCCGTGCGCACGGTGGAGCGGAAGCTGCGCGCCGCCATCGAGCGCGAGGGCGTGGACGTGCGCGTCCTGCTGGAGGCGGCCATCGCCGAGACACTGGCGGAAGACCCAGCCCAGGGCGAGGCGCGGGCCGCGCTGGAGGCCGAGTTCGAACTGCTGCGCGAAGCGCTGGGCGGCTTCAAATTCGCCGTCACCAAGCCCTACTGGAGCACGCGCGAGAGGCGGGCAAAGGGCAGCGGCGGGCTGCTGTCGATCACCGTCAACCCTTACACCTGCAAGGGCTGCCGGCTGTGTGTCGAGGTGTGCGACGACGACGCCCTGCACATGGTCACGCAGACCGAGGCGAGTGTGGCGCGGCTCAGGCGCGACTGGGCCTTCTGGCTGGATCTGCCCAACACGCCGCGCGAGTTCATCCGCATCGACAACCTGGACGAGAAGATCGGGGCGCTCACTACCCTGCTGTTGGACAAGAAGAACTATGCCTCGATGACCGGCGGCGACGGGGCCTGCATGGGCTGTGGCGAAAAGACTGCCATCCACCTGTTCACCGCCACCGTCACCGCCCTCATGCAGCCGCGCGTTGAGGCCTTCGTGGCCAAGCTCGACGACCTGATCGACCGGTTGGAAAAGCACGTCCGCCTGAAGCTCACCGAAGCTTTGGAAATCGACGACCCCGAGGCGGTGCAGGCGGCGGTGGCGGCGCACCGCGGCGAGGACCTGACCCTGGCCAAGCTCTCCGAGAGCCTGCTGGCCCAGCATGAGGGTCAGCCGATCGACCCGCAATGGCTGACCTGGGTGAGCCGGCTCCTGGATCGGCTCAGGGATCTGCGCTGGCGCTATGTCGAGGGGCCGACCCGACGCGGCCGCGCCGAGCTGGGGCTGGTCAACGCCACCGGTTGCACCTCGGTGTGGGGCTCGACCTATCCCTACAACCCCTATCCCTTCCCCTGGGCGAACCACCTCTTCCAGGATGCCCCCTCGGTCGCCCTGGGGGTATTCGAGGGGCACATGGCGCGCATGGCCGAGGGCTTCCGCGCGGTGCGCCAGGCCGAGATCGAACTCACGGAGGGCTACAACCCGGCCGTGCACGATGAGCGCTTCGCACGCTTCGGCTGGCAGGACTTCAGCGACGAGGAGTGGCGGCTGTGTCCGCCGGTGGTCGCCCTGGGCGGCGATGGCGCGATGTACGACATCGGCTTTCAGAACCTGTCGCGCGCGCTGATGACCGGCAAGCCGGTGAAGATCCTCGTGGTGGACACCCAGGCCTATTCCAACACCGGCGGCCAGGCCTCCACCGCCAGCTTCGCCGGCCAGGTCGCCGACATGGCGCCCTGGGGCGAGGCGCAACGCGGCAAACAGGAGCTGCGCAAAGAGGTGGGGCTGATCGGCATCGCCCATCGCGGCGCCTATGTGCTGCAGGGCAGCATCGCCCATACCACCCACCTGCTCGAAGGCTACATCGACGGGCTCAACAGCCGTCGACCAGCGCTGTTCAACATCTACTCTTGCTGTCCGGTGGAGCACGGCGTGGGCGACGACCGCTCGGTGGAGCAGTCGCGCATGGCGGTGGAGTCACGCGCCTATCCCCTGCTGCACTACGACCCGGACCGGGGCGAGACCATCGCCCAGTGCCTGGACCTGGAGGGCAACCCCGCCCTGGAGGCGGACTGGCCCGAGTACACCCTGACCTACCTGGACGAGAACGGTGCCGAGCAGAAGATGACCTTGCCGTTCACCTTCGCCGATTTCGCCATGACCGAGGGCCGCTTCGCCAAGCATTTCCGCACGGCTCCGCCCGACACCTGGAACGACGCCATGCTGCCGCTGGCGGAATATCTCGCTCTGCCGCCCGAGGCGCGCGAGGGGCGTTATCCCTACATCTGGGGCGTGGATCGGGAAAACCGCCTGATGCGGGTGCTGGTCTCGGCCGAGCTCGCGCGCGCCAGCGCCGAGCGGCTGCAGTTCTGGCGGCAGTTGAAGGGGCTGGCCGGCCTCGACCGCCCGCCGGTGGACACCGAAGCAATCGCCGCGCAGGCGCGCGCCGAGCTGCTTGCCCAGCTTACCGCCAGTCTGGCCGCCTTGGGCGCCGGTCAGCCCGTCGCGGCGGCCCCTGCCCCGGCTGCAGTGGCAACCACCCCAGCGCCGCCTGCCGCGTTGGCGGAGGGCTACGAGCCGGTGTGGGTGGACACCCCCGAGTGCACCGCCTGTGGCGAGTGCATCAAGATCAACCCGAAGATCTTCGGCTACAACGAAAACCACCAGACCATCGTCCTCGACCCGCGCGGCGGCCCCTACCGCGACATCGTCCGGGCGGCGGAGAAGTGCACCGCCGGCTGCATCCATCCGGGCACACCCTGGGACATGAGCGAGCCGGACATCGAGCGGCTGATCGCGCGGGCGGCAAAGTACAACTAGGCGAGGGCAAGGGGATGACCACGGCCCGCGAGGCTCCCTGTGCGTCCCTGCCGAAACGCCCAACCGACGAGCCATGATCGCCAGCCGCTTCACCGCTCCCTCCGCAGCCCTTGGTCGGCTATTGCGGCGTCGTCCCTCTTTCCCACGCGGCCTGCATCTGGCCGAGCACAAGGACACCGCCGGCCTGCCCATCCAGCGCTTGCCCTTTGCGCCCGAGCTGATCGTGCCCATGCTGCAGCACATCGGCAAACCGGCGATCCCCAGCGTCCGGCCGGGCCAGACCGTGGTGCGCGGCGAACCCATCGGCCGCGCCGACGGCTTCTATTCCCTGCCGGTGCATGCCCCAGTCACCGGCGTCGTGCGCGCCATCGAGCCGCACCTGCTGGCCGACGGCCGCATGGTGACGGCGGTGGTGATCCACACCCTGGAGGCAGCCGACCAGCGTGTGCTGTGGCGCACGCCGCGCGATGTCGAGCGCCTTGCGGGCCCTGCCCTGATCCAGGCCATCCAGGACACCGGGCTCGCCGGCATGGGTGGGGCCGCCTTCCCGGCGCACGCCAAGCTGGCACCACCCGAGGACGCGGTGATCGACACCCTGATCGTCAACGGCGCCGAGTGCGAGCCCTACCTCACTTGCGACCACCGGGTGATGCTGGAGTGGCCCGCGGCGGTGATGGCCGGCATCCGGCTGGCCATGCGCGCCTGTGGGGCCAGACAGGCGATCATCGGCGTGGAGGACAACAAGCCCGATGCCATCGTCGCGCTCACGGCGGCGCTGCCAGCCGACGGCAGCGTCCGGGTGCAGGACGTGGCGACGAAATACCCGCAGGGGGCGGCCGACATCCTGATCTACACCCTGACCGGGCGCGAAGTCCCGGCTGGGCAGCGCAGCTCGGCAGTGGGTGTGCTGGTGAGCAACGTCATGACCCTGGCCACCCTGGGGCAGTTGTTGCCGGCGGGCGAGGGCCTGATCGAGCGGGTGATCACCGTCGCCGGCCCCGGGGTGGCGCGCCCTGGCAACTACCGCGTCCCCCTGGGCACACCGATGCGCTACCTGCTGGACTTTGTTGGCGCCCGTGGCGGTGTGCGTGAGGTCGTGCTGGGCGGGCCGATGATGGGCCCGGCCGTGGCCTCGCTCGACGTGCCGGTCACCAAGGGCACCTCCGGGGTGCTAGTGCTCACGCCGCGCGAGCTCGCCTTCGAGACCCGCCCAGTGCGCGCCTGCATCCGCTGCGGCGAATGCGTGTGCGTCTGCCCGCGGGGGTTGAACCCCTGCATGCTGGGCCTGCTCGCAGCGCGTGGCGAGTATGAAACCATGGTGGCCGACTATCATCTCGAACAATGTTTCGAATGCGGCTGTTGTAGCTATGTCTGCCCGGCGAACATCCCGCTGGTGCAGCAGTTCCGCGTGGCCAAGGGGGTGTGGCGCAAGCGCAGCGCCAGCCGTGCCGCATGAATACGACCCGGCTCGAACTGAGGACTACGCCCCACATCAAGGCCGGGCGCACGGTCGAGCAGATCATGCGCGCCGTGCTGCTGACACTGGTGCCGGTGTGCGCCTTCGCGGTCTGGCAATACGGACTCTCCGCCCTCGCCCTGATCGTCACCGTCAGCGTCGCGTGTCTGGCCAGCGAGCGGCTAGCCAATCGCCTACGCGGCGAGGCGAGCACGCTGGGGGACTGGAGCGCGGCGATTACCGGCGTGCTGCTCGCCCTTAGCCTGCCGCCCGGCTTCCCGCTGTGGATGGGGGCGGTGGCCGGCATCGTCGCCATCGCCCTGGGCAAGGCCCTGTTCGGCGGCCTGGGGCACAATGTCTTCAACCCTGCTCTGGTAGGCCGCGCCTTCGTCCAGGCCGCCTTTCCGGCCGCCATCACCGCCTGGGTGCCGGCCTACGCGCCGGGCCGCTTCGCCGAGTTCATCCCATCCACCCTGACCCCGCCGCTGATGCAGCCGCCGGAGGTGAGCGCCTGGGCCCAGGCGGCAGTCGACGGCTTCACCGGGGCCACCCCGCTGGCGCGCTGGAAGTACGACGGGGTGCTCACCCCGGCCACGGACTTCCTCGCCGGCAGCGTGGCCGGCTCGACCGGCGAGACGGGCGCCGTGCTGATCCTCCTGGGTGGGCTCTATCTCGCCGCGCGCCGCTACCTCGACTGGCGCATCCCCGTCGCCGTGCTGGCAAGTGCGGCGCTCGCCGCCTGGCTGTTTCAGCTGTGGGCCCCCGAGCGCTATCCCGGGCCCCTGTTCGTGTTGCTTTCCGGCGGCCTCATGCTGGGGGCGGTGTATATGGCCACGGACATGGTGACCTCGCCGGTCACGCCCCTCGGGGTCTGGCTCTACGGGGCGCTGATCGGTGTGCTGACGGTGCTGATCCGTTATTTCGGGGGTCTGCCGGAGGGGGTCATGTACGCCATCCTGGTCGGCAACGCGCTGACCCCGCTCATCGACCAGTACACCCCACCCAGGGCCTTCGGCACGGGAGGCGGTCGATGAGCACGCCACCGATGCCCACCACCGGTCTGGCCATGGTCCGCACCCTGGGGCTGGTCGCCGCCGTCTGCGGCGCCCTGGTGGTGGCCGCCTACCAGGGCACGCTCGCCGCGGTCGAGGCCAACCGGCGCCAGGCCTTGGAGCGCGCGGTGTTGCAAACCGTGCCGGGAGCGGTGCGCATGCGCGCCTTCGTGGCGACCCAGGCCGGCATCGTCCCGGCGGAGGGCGCACCCGCAGCGGCGGGGGAGCGCTTCTACGCCGCCTATGACGCCCGCGGCCGCCTGCTGGGTATCGCCGCCGAGGCCGCCGCCCACGGCTATGCCGGAGAGGTGCGCGTGCTCTATGCCTATGACCCCGCGCGCGAGGCGATCACGGGGCTGACCGTGGTGGCGCACAAGGAGACGCCGGGCATTGGTGACAAGGTCATGCATGACACCGCCTTCCAGGCCAACTTCCGGGCCCTGGACGCGCGCCTGAACGCCCAGCGCACGGCCCTGGCCAACCCGATCCGCGTGGTGCGGCACGGAGCCAAGCGCGCGCCCTGGGAGATCGACGCTATCGCCGGGGCCACCGTCACCAGCCGGGCGGTGGGCAAGGCGGTCAACGCCAGCGCCCAGCGGCTGCTACCCCTGCTCGCCGCCCACCTGGAAGCACTGCGCCAAGACGCAGGGAAGGACGGCACATGAACGCACAGCCCCCACGTCCCACGCCGCTGGAGGAGTTCCTGGAGGGGATCTGGCGCCAGAACCCGGTCTTCGTCATGATCTTGGGCATGTGTCCGGTCATGGCGGTGACGGTGTCGGCGGTCAATGCCCTGGCCATGGGGCTCGCCACCACCTTCGTGCTCACCGGCTCGGCGCTGCTGGTCTCCCTGCTGCGGCACTGGGTACCGCGCGAGGTGCGCATCGCCACCTACATCGTCATCATCGCCAGCTTCGTCACCGTGGTGGACTATCTGATCCAGGCGCTGAGCCTCCAGCTCTACACGGCCCTGGGCGCCTTCATCCAGCTGATCGTCGTCAACTGCATCATCCTCGGCCGTGCCGAGGCGCATGCCTCGAAGAACCCGCCCCTGCCGGCCGTGCTCAACGCCCTGGGCATGGGTCTGGGCTTCGCCATCGGCCTACTCGCCCTGGGTTCGGTGCGCGAGATTCTCGGCGCCGGGCGGCTGTTCGGACTCGCGCTGTTCGGCGCCGACTTCCAGCCTTGGGGGGTGATGGTGCAGCCGCCCGGCGGGTTCTTCGTCCTGGGCGGTTGGCTGCTGCTGTTCAACTGGCTCAAGAAACGGCAGGGTCGCCTGCAACCGGCCCGGTGACAGGCGCATGGCTGACCTCCCGCTCACCCAGCTCTTTCTGACCACGGTACTCGCCAACAACTTCGTCCTGGCGATGTTCCTGGGGCTTTGCCCTTTCCTGGGGGTCTCCGCTCGGCTTGCCACCGCCGCGCCCATGGGGGCGGCCACCACCTTCGTGATGCTGGTGGCGAGCCTGTGCGCCTATGGGCTCAATGCCCTGCTCACCTGGCTGGGATTGGAATTCCTGCGCTTGATCGCCTACATCGCCGTGATCGCCTCGGCGGTGCAACTGGTGGAGATGGTGCTGAAGAAATACAGCCCGACCCTGTTCCGCGCCCTGGGCATCTACCTGCCGCTGATCACCACCAACTGCGCCATCCTAGGCGTGGCGCTGTTCCAGACCGCGCGCGAATACAGCCTCATCCAGTCGCTCACCTTCGCCAGCGGCGCCGGTGCCGGCTTCACCCTCGCCCTGGTATTGATGGCGGGGCTGCGCGAGCGGCTGCGCCTGGCCGCCGTGCCCGACCCCGTGCAGGGCGCGGCGCTGGCGCTGATCCTGGCCGGGCTGCTGTCGCTCACCTTCATGGGTTTCACCGGACTGGGTGCGGGCGAATGAGGGCCTATCTACTGGCGACAGTGCTCATCTTCCTGCTGCTGCTCGCCTGGATCGGCGTGCAAGGCCTCTACCGGCGCTTCGCCCAGCGGCATCCGCAGTTGGGGCCCTACCGGGAGGACGTCTGCTGCGGCTGTGCGAGCGGCTGCGCCGGGTCGTGCGGCGGTGCCACGCACCACCACGAGCCGCGTGCACCATGCGCGGGCATGCTAAACTCTCAAGGATTTACAAGACCTTGATCCCGGCCGCGGCCGGGCACGGGGATGGCGGAAGACAGCGATCTCGAACGCACCGAACCTGCGTCGGCGCGAAAGCTCGAAAAGGCGCGCGCCGAGGGTCGTGTCCCCCGCTCGCGCGAGCTGACCACCTTTGCCGTTCTCTTGGCCAGCGCCGGCACACTCGCCTTCGCCGGGATGTTCATGTTCGACACCCTCGAGCGCGTGATGCAAAACGGCGTGCGCTTTGGCCGAGCCGAGGCCACAGACCCCGCCCGCATGCTGGAAATGCTGGCCCTGAGCGGCTGGGAGGCGATGCTCGTGTTGCTGCCGGTGGCCCTGGCCGTGGTGCTGGCAGCGGTGTTGGCGAACCTGATGCTCTCCGGCTGGGTCTTTTCGCCCAAGGCCTTCGCCGCCGACCTGGCCAAGCTCGA
>CALAMX010000016.1 GCA_937925755.1 uncultured Burkholderiales bacterium | reverse complement strand
GGGGGTTTCAGGTTGGGCATGACGATCGCCCGCGCGAAGCGGCGAGCGGTGTCCGGCAGCACGGCCGCCAGCGCGGCCCCATCACGCAAATGCAGGTGCCAGTCGTCGGGTCGCGTCAGGGTGAGGGTTTTCATCGAGAAGGGGGTCAATGCCTGGTTACTGGTCGGCGACTTACAGTGCCTGCCTGCTCGCCAAGCATCTCTCAGCGACGACGTCGGCGCGGCTCGTAATGCACCACCGCGCGCATGATCTCGGAAAAGGGGAAAGCTGCCACCTCGCCGTGGCGGGCCAGCCCCTCGGCGATGAGGCGGGCGTAGTCGGCTGGTTCCGTCTCGGGGTAACCCAAGGCGTCGCGCAGACCCAGGGCACCACCGCACTGGGCGCGGATCTCCTTGCCGAAGGGCCAGGGCTGGTGGGGGTCCATGTGCAAGGCGAAGCGGGCTGCCGCGTGCAGGGCGCGGTGATAATCCCAGCACAGCGCGTTGGCGGATGCCTCGGTGCAAGTGATGGCCTCGCGCTCTGCCAGCAGCAACTTGCGCGCCTTGCAACAGATCGCGCAGCGCGCGAGCAGGGCCCGCTCGAAGGGGCAGGGCATGGCGATGGCGCTCGCGCGTGCCTGCCGGTAGGCATCTTCGTTATAGCCGGACATCCGCAGATCGAAAGGCGCGAGATGTCAGTAGTCGTCGCCGGCTAGACTGGGATCCAGTTCGCGTGGCTGCGACAAGAGGTCCTCCGCCGCCAGTTCGTTTTCGGCAAAGATCATCTTCACCGTCACCCCGCTCATGGGATCAAGCCCCTTGCGCAGTTGGTTGACCGCGGCCTTGGCTTCCCTGAAGCTCGCGGCAACCCCCTGTTTTTCCAGGAGGTTGAACGGTCCGATCTTGTAGATGAAATAGGGCATGTTCGACTCCTCAACATAGCTGAGCAATATATTCGGATTTATGCCCCGTGGTACTGCCAAGCGTTGCGGAGGGGCTCAGTTTGAACCCATTTGGTCGGGCGCTCAAGTCAGTTTGCCGTGACAATGCTTGTACTTCTTGCCCGACCCGCAGGGGCAGGGGTCGTTGCGCCCCACCTTGGGCTGTTGCCGCTGAAAGGGCTGCTTGGGCGCGCTCGCCTCCGGTTCCGACGGGGAACCGAGCGCCGCGTCGAAGTCGGCATGGTGATATTGCACGTTGGACACCGCTGGGGCCTGCGGCTCCACCGCTTCGACGTCAGCCTCGGTGCGCACCTGTACGGTCAGCGTGATCTGGGTCACCTCGCGGGCGATGGCGTTCAACATCGCCTCGAACAGCTCGAAGGCCTCGCGCTTGTACTCCTGTTTGGGGTTCTTTTGGGCATAGCCGCGCAGGTGGATGCCCTGGCGCAGGTGGTCCATGGCCGCCAGGTGCTCGCGCCAGTGGGTGTCCAGGCTCTGCAGCAGGATGGCGCGCTCGAAATGGCGCAGGTTCTCGGCCCCGGCCAGCTTCTCCTTCTCGGCGTAGGCGGCATGGGCGGCTTCGATGATACGGCGGCGCAGTCCCTGTTCGTCGAGCTTCTGGTCTTCATCCAGCCACTGTTTGAGCGGCAGATGCAGGAGATACTCGTTGGCCAGGTGCTGGGTGAGCCCGGCGATGTCCCATTGTTCCGCCATGCTGCCGGGCGCGATGTACTCGCTGATGACGTCGTTCAAGACCTGCTCGCGCATGCCGGCGATGCCTTCGGAGACGTCGGTCGCCTCCAGCAGGGCGTTGCGCTGGGCATAGATCACCTTGCGCTGGTCGTTGGCGACGTCGTCGTATTCGAGCAACTGCTTGCGGATGTCGAAGTTGCGCTGTTCGACCTTGCGCTGAGCGGATTCGAGTGAGCGGTTGACCATGGGGTGCTCGATGGCCTCGCCTTCGGGCATCTTCAGTCGCTCCATGATGGCCATCAGGCGTTCGCCGCCGAAGATCCTGAGCAGCGGGTCCTCCAGCGACAGGTAGAAGCGCGAGGAGCCGGGGTCGCCCTGGCGACCGGCGCGGCCCCGCAACTGGTTGTCCACCCGGCGCGATTCGTGCCGCTCGGTGCCGATGATGTGTAGCCCGCCGGCAGCGATCACCTGGTCGTGCAGCCGCTGCCACTCCTCGCGCAGCAGGGCGATCTGGGCGTGCTTGTCGTCCTCGGAGAGGTTGGGATCGGCGCGGATCGCCTCCACCTGCTTGGTGATGTTGCCGCCCAGGACGATGTCTGTGCCGCGGCCGGCCATGTTGGTGGCGATGGTGATCGCGCCGGGCAGGCCCGCCTGGGCCACGATCTCTGCCTCGCGCGCGTGTTGCTTGGCGTTCAGCACCTGATGGGGCAGCCCTTCCTTCTTGAGCAGCCCGGATAGAAACTCGTTCACCTCGATCGAGGTGGTGCCCACCAGTACGGGCTGGCCGCGACGGTGGCAGTCCTTGATGTCTTCGATGACGGCGCGCCATTTCTCCTTGGCCGTGCGGTAGACCAGGTCGTTGTAGTCTTTGCGGATCATCGGCTTGTTGGTGGGGATGACCACCGTCTCCAGGCCGTAGATCTGCTGGAACTCATAGGCCTCG